>JAPLME010000012.1:245939-251020 GCA_026387175.1 Candidatus Omnitrophota bacterium | reverse complement strand
CGAGCCCCCACAACACAAGACCCGAGGGCGAAAAGGTAAATTTTGGGGCGCGGCAAAATTTGCCTTTCGCCCAATGACTCAAAATATCAAAAATGCCTCAGGAGGTAGATTTTGGCTAAATTATTAAAGTTACCTTAGCGTATCATATTTTTCGCTTCATGATACACAAAATATCTTGCAAGTAATAAATGAAACACAAGATTTTGAACCGTGATACGTAAAATCAAAAACGTCCCATATTTTCTCTACTTTGAGACACCTTATTTTGCAGGGTGTACTTAAATAGGTGTTTAGTTAATTTTTATTATTTTTTTCTAAGCTCATCTCTTATGTCGCGCAGGTAACATGCGATAGCCACTTGGGCCATAGCTTGCTGCTGTTCGAGTGAAGGTGCGCTATTCGCAAAAGTTAACTGAAGATCTGCGTCAATATCACCGCTGGCATATGTGAGGCCCACGCCTATAATCAACCCAATTATAACACCCATTATAATTTTTCTCATTTCTCTCCCCTCGCTTTCTTTAATAGTTTCCGGGAGTGTCACTTCGGGACACCCCATAAGATTGTGTGTCCTTTTTAACACGCCCCCTATTTATCCTAATATTTTTACATACTTTAAGAATACTTATTTTAATTGTTGTATTGATGTAGCCAATTGTTCAAGGCCTTTTATAATTTCTATCATTAATTCGCTAATAATATCATGCGGTGCTTTATTGTAATAATCAAACATTTTTAATATACGGTCAAATTCTTTCCCCTTTCGATGGGCAGCGCTTGACGATCTTATTTTCTGTACTTTGTAAAATATTTTTGTTAGATTATCCGCGAGTTTTTTATTATGAAGCTTGGCGATAAATGCATTAAGGAGATCTATAGAGCCGTTGACGCCATTATCTCCAATTGAAAGACCCAAAAATTTCTGAAGTACTCTAACATTTAAAGAGTCGCATAAAATCTTTGCTAATGCTTGAATTATTTCATCGAATTCCTTCCATTCATTTGTAAGAGGCACTCTGATTATATTAAGTAGATAAGATTCCTTTTTATTAAAAGGTAAAAAAAATAGATCTCCCAGCCTTTCCTTGCTAATACCTTGCAGATTTTCGAAAGCTTTTTTTATATAGTAAACGGGATCATTTGCAGGTTCAGAAAATTCTGCCATAAAATCGGTTTGCCACCTGTGTTTAGTAATTCCGCCTTTGGGTGGAATGTTATATTGACGCCAATGTAATTGGTCTTGATATGGTATACAGCCAAGATCTCCAAGCCAAACCTGTATAAGACCTTCGTCTGTTGTATCAATAGGCAGGCTCCACAAATCTAAACAACCAAGATGACGAGATTCTATCTTATATTTTCTTGGTTCACTGTAATATTTTGATAATGTTTTTCGGTCAAAATAGGCAGGCGTGAGAAAATGCGGAGTTCCCTTGTCTGTAAAATAATTGCTTAATTTTTTCTCATCGCAAGGAGCCTCAATAACATTACCTTTATTATCAACGCCTATAATAAATGAAACGCACTTGTCCTCTCTATCAAGATTGGCCCAATCGGTGTGTTCCTTGAGCACTTCAGGAAAAGGCAAAACTATATCTTTTCCTAAAAACCTAGATGCGCTAATATTGCCATTACAAGGAATATCCATTCGAAGCCAGAGAAGAAATATCCAGTCGCGCTCTTTTATCACTAATTCTTTAAATTCTCCTCCAATATAATCCGTTATATCAACTTTCGATCTGCGCCTATGATCATGATACCTAACCAAACATGATTTATATGCAGCTAAGTAATCACGAAGAGCGGTTGAGTCCACTTTTATCTCTTCCTGTTTTTCGTTGTTTAAGATTTTTATTATTGAAATTACGTTGCCATCTTTGTCTATTTTTTGAAACTCACTTAGTTCAGGCACATAAAATAAGTTATGGAATAGTATAAAACTTTGCGCTATCTCAAATCTATCATCTACATATCCATTAAAATATCTTTTTAAAATAAACGGTCGAAATTCAATATCTTTTATAGATTCTTTTTCGCCAGTATTAAATTTAATATCTTTTGATCCACCTTCGGTGTAAAATTCTGGGTATCCAAAATTATTATGGCTAACTTCCCAATCATGCGATTGTAGCAAGATCTTTATATTTTTTTCTTTATCTCCAACTTCTGCTAACGCACTATACGTAAAAAAATCTGTACCTGTATTATCGTCTATATATGCCCTAGCAACAATTATCCAGTCTTTTTTGGTGTGTTCGTTTATAGATAACCAGTCTTTAAATCCTAAAAAATCGATGGCACTTTTATTTTTGTCGTTTTGCAAGAATTGATGCACAGTCGGTGGAATTTTGTTATTATTATGAAATTTTTCAGCGCTCATAAAATAAAAGTCCTCTTGAGCTTCTGGGGTGTGTCACTTTGGGACACTCCGCTCAAGTTGTGTGTCCCTTTTTGACACATCCCCTATTTTCACTTATTAAAAACAATTATATTCTTTTCAAATGATATAACCCTTTATACAAGCGACTTTGCTGTTCTCATTCACATGCTTTGGTAATTTTTTATAGCTTCCACGTATTGTTTTCCTAAACTTGTTAATATATAAACTTCTCCTTTTGCATCGGCCTTCTCCATTAACCGCTTTTTACATAAATGTTCAAAAGCCATTTCGTAACCGATAAACCTGCAGCCATTGGTTTCTATTTTCAGCTCTTGCTCTGTTAATTTCGATACCATAGCTAATTGCTTTACATCACCGCTCACTTCGCTTATTAAAATTTGTGCTCTTTCTTCTATCTTTTTTGTTGGATCAATAAATTTTTGTCGAAAATAAGTATTTTTATTTACCATATGAGATATGTCTATAAAAAATTCGTACTCTAACTCATTGGAATCCCTATACTCTTTCCATATCCCTTTCCATTTTCTTTTATATTGCCTTATTTTTGGATTATGAGTTCTTTTGTAAAAATAAATCGAAATTGGTCTTTCTGGGTAATCCTTCTGAAATATCTCAATCTCTTCTATTGTGCCACTAATAGATTTACCCGTATCTGATCCTATTTTATTTTTAAAAACAACGACTAACCAGTCGCTTGGTGTAACCAAATATTGATTAATTACTCCCTGCGTCCGCTTATCCTTTGAATCTGCGGATGTGTTTGGCACATCTGTTTTAAAAAATAATGGGTGTAATGATATTTTATTCTTTTCGGCATGAGCGCCATTCCATCTAACAACACAGTCTCTCAAAGCTTTTTGTTCCTTTTTCACATCTGATGGACACGAAATCATTAAATTATACACAGTAGCCTGATAAGACATTAATATCCGCCTATCTTGAATAGAAAAGATTCTCTTCTTCTGTTTTATGATCTTCTATCATTTTATCTACACTTGCAACACATACGTCTAATGCATTTTTTAAAAGTCCTACCGGAGCGCTATCTTTTAAAACTTGAAACACATCTTTTTTGTCAATAAATGCAGGGGGAACTTCTCCAGCGGAAGAACTCCACCCTCCCTCAGGATGTATTTTGCTTTTTAATAGGTTTATAGTATCCTTTTCAAAGCGGAATTCTTTGCTTTTTTGAATAGCCTCATTAAAAATATCAATATTTGCACGATTTAACGGCAAATGAAACAAACAACTTAATAGCTTTGAAAAATCTTTTCCATTATAGAAACTGCTTTTTATATCATCTAAATACAGCTTTCCTGTCTTATTTTTCAACGACACAATCTGTTCAAAAATTTTGGAAACGCTAAAACTCGCATTCCCCTTATATTTCTCATCCCATGATAACACTTTTTCGATGATACTTAAGTAATCGTCGGGGTTTTTAATCACTTTTTCAAGGAAATTGATGCCATCATAAGGAATTGCTTCATATTTATTGTATTTATTTATTTTTTTCTCTTGCTCTAATCGCGTTTCAATAAAATCTGCTAATTCCTTCACATTAACAAGCATTAAAGACGCAAGTCTAAAATCATAATAAGTTAACTTTCCAGTGTTTATAAGAATCGAATGAACGACATCCCATGTAACCTTAAGAAATTCATTAATATAATCTATTTTTTTGTCGTGCAAAATAAATGCGATATGATCCATTGATTTCGCACGCACCGTAGGGCTTAAATGATTTAAAATAATTAAAACTATCTCTGCCATTTCCTTAGCTGAAATCTTATCTCCGATGAATCGCATTTGTTCAATAATAGATAGATTTAAATCATCAATGTTTTTCTCTGCCATAGATTTAACTATTTCATATTTATCAAGACCGGAAATATCGAATGAGAGAATATTTATCGCTATCTTTGATTCCTCAATCGACAGATCAGATGATAATAGTACTTCGTTAATAATCGCTTCTGCCATTTCGGGAAATTTTTGCACTAATTCATAACTTATTGTATATTTAAAAATCATTGGAACATCTTTCCATAAATTCTTTTTACTTCTTATTTCCTTAAAGACGGTTGGAGCTTGTTCGAACCATGCTTTTAAGAACAAGGCATTTGCGGAAGTAATTGTTACTCCCTTGTCTAATTCGCATAAAAAACTTATAATCTCTGCGGGTGAAGGATATTTATCATTTAATGCCGCGGCGTCTTTTTTGAAATCCTCCACTTTTAGGTTCCATTTTCTTTGCAAAATATTATCCACAACCCATGGCCATCTATCTTTTGATGGCGCATCCTTTAGTTTTTCTCTGACATCATCACCAATATCCCATTTTGATGTATAATATCGAAAAATTCTATACTCGGCATCGTATTTAATTTTTCCAAGTAATGATAAAATTTTTTCATCAGCTACATCCTGGTGGGCCCACCATCCAAATAATAAATCTTCATACGAACTTAAAACTTTTCGATCAGTTTCTTGGCTAATAAAGTCATTATTATATATGAACTCCGCCATTTCTTGCCGTTCTATGTTAATCTTGTCTTTTAGTGGAATTTCCGGGATACCAGCGCCAAAATTACTTCTTCCAATATCATCCGCGATTTCAATAGCTGCTAAACGTAATTCGGATCGTTTATCTAATAGCATGGATTTCACTATTTCTATT
>JAPLME010000012.1:0-245877 GCA_026387175.1 Candidatus Omnitrophota bacterium | reverse complement strand
TGCCTTATTTCTCATTGCCAATACCGAGTCCGTCGCTCTTAGCGCACGACTTCCGATCTCCATTTTCATATATGAAGAGCGGGACCATTCGTGGGACGATGCTAAGACTTCTTTTAAAGCTGCTTTTGAAAAATCTATCATAGGCTTATTACTTTTTAATGACTTCTCAATAATAGTTAATATTGGCATCACCTGTTTCTCAATGTTGTTATGCAAAGGCGATACTGTTTCCTTGGCCAAAGTATCATATTTATAGTTACTAAATGTGCCTTCTTTTACCCTTGCCCTTAATCCCTCAATAATATCCACAATTTCTTTTCTACCGATACTGCCATAAATTAGTCGCGAAATAATTGGGCCATAGGAGTCGGTATTCAAATCGCCACCTTCTATAAATGTCCATAGCAAGTTTATTGTTTTATCAGGTACGATATTGCATATATCTTCAAGATTTTCTAGTATCCGCCTTTTGTCATAGCTGTCATATTTGCTGTAATTATTTATCCATCCTTCTATAACATCTATAACTATTGGCATTAATGAATCTTTTTCACCGTACCTTAGTGTTGCACCTAAATTACAAAAAATATTTTTTGAATGCGTGTCAAACCAATATAAGAAAACCTCTTTTCGTTGCTTTTCCTTAAGCGATTGCATCGTTTCTAATAAATATACATCTCCTATCATATCTGGTAAAAATCTCAAAATATTTCCTGTGGAACATAATACTCCGCCTTTGATAAGTTTTCCCAGGATATCTCTCATTAGCTGATCGTCAACATTTAGACATTGAGCAAGTTTAGTTATTGTTTGGTTATCAGTTATATTTATAGGTATTATTAAGGTTAAATTGAGGAGCAAGTCATTAATATTAAGCTGTGTTGATTTAACTATCTGACGAGTATCATTTAGCAAAGATTGAAGAATATTTTGCTTAGTTGATTGAAAATCATATTTACTTTTTCCCTTCATGTTTAATCCTATGAGAACTATAAAAAAGGGGTTAGGGTATCTTCGGATTATCTCACTTTCGTCATCAATCTTATCCTTTTGCGAAACAGTTCTTAAAAGCGTTTTCAGCTCATTGTCCGACCATTGGGGAATAGACGTAACTACGGCAAGATCCTTACATTTAGCAGAAACTAATGTTTCCTCTAAGGCAAAAATACCTGCTGTTCGGAGTGATATAACAATTTTTGCATCAATTCCTGATCTTGTTACACAATACAAGATGTCTTTTATATCGTCCGAGCGATCAGCATCATCTATTACAAAAATATATCTGTGTTTCTCTTTTATACTTTCCCTAACGCCAATTTCATCATTAAATGCGTCTCGAATATCGCGAATACCATCTCGTATAAACCAAATCTCTCTAGTAATACCTAAATTTCTTATTCGATTTGGAAATTCTCGTAAAAAATGACTCTTTCCAAATCCTCCAGGAGCATGGATTACAAAAATTTTTAAATTATCATTCTTTAAAAAAGATATTATTTCATTAAACCTATCTTCAATTGTTTTAATTTTTTTTCCAGTATTAATATCAGATTTCGTATCTGCTTCTTCAAAGAATACAGACAACGGAACAAACGAGAGAATAGAAGAACTACCAAAAAAATTGCTTCGCAAGAAAGGCTGTTTTTCGATTTTGATAGTTAATTTTTCGCGATCCCATATCCACATGGAAATGCCTTTATAGCTATTAAGAGCTGTAAGCTTTTTGATATAATCCACATTTAATTCGGCATTTGTTACTATAATCAAATGGGTTATTTTATTCTTATCCGCTTTAATAAGTTCTTTTTTCACTTCATTGCACAAATATTCATAGGCTTGTTTTAAAGAATGTTTGGTGAATTTAGCTTGAATGCAAATATCACCAGACAAGTTCTCTTCTGCGTAATTATCAACATAAGCATCATATCCGCCATCCGCACCAATATATGGACTTGATGGCAAAAACCCCGGAGTATGACATTCTAAAGAAACGAGGTGACTAATCAGTCGTTGAAATGTCTTTTCATTATCAATTTTTAACCAATCTAACATTGCGTTTCTCCTAATAATAATACATGGTCACTCTACTAGATTCTCCATCGGCACTTCGAGCGCTTTAGCAATTTTATAAATGGTCTGGATGGATGGTCTTTTTGTAAAACCAGATTCGATTTTTGTCAAAGTATTAAGGGATATATCAGTTAGGCGGGCTAGCTTTTCTTGGGATAAATTTTTTTGCTGTCTTATTTTTTTAATATTTTTTCCGATCATTTTATCCTTGACAGTATATTATTACTGTAATAGTATAGTAGTGTTAATATTGCAGTCTATTTATCTGACTTATTTTACCATAACAACGTGCTTTTTTAGCCAAAATCTACCTCCTGAGGCATTTTTGATATTTTGAGTCATTGGGCGAAAGGCAAATTTTGCCGCGCCCCAAAATTTACCTTTTCGCCCTCGGGTCTTGTGTTGTGGGGGCTCGGCAACCCGCCGTCCACGAGTTCATTCTGGCTTGTAGCAGGCGGGTGCGGACGAGCCTGTGGTAGAGATTGCTTCGTCGGCCTTCGGCCTCCTCGCAATGACGGCGGGTAGGGCGAGGACGCGATAGAGCCTGCTATAGCTGTTGTTCTACTTGTTTAGCTACAGCGAGCAGGCAGGCGATATGCCGAGCCAGCGTTGAAAGGTTTTATTTTTAAGGGTGCCCCTTAAAATAGGTTCTGACTTTTTGATATAGGGACCCCAGTTTCTCCTCTCGCGAGTTTGCGAGTATTTTATATGGGTAAGTGTAAGAATAAGAAAGGCTTGCGTACGCAAACCGGCGGTTCGAACAGATTTTTTTAATATAATCGGCCTTCTCTTCGGCGCTTCCGGCCGATGCGAGGGACGGGAGGTATGACATGAGATACTTTCTCTATGCGCGCAAGTCCACTGATACGGAAGATAAGCAGATCCTCTCTATCCCCTCTCAGCTCACCGAAGTACAAGAATACGCCCGGAAAGAACGATTGGACATTGTAGAGGTTATTCAGGAAGCCCGCACAGCCAAGATACCCGGCAGGCCTATCTTCGATGAGATGATCCATAGGATCGAGAAAGGCGACGCTGACGGCATCATCTCATGGCATCCCGACAGACTTGCGCGCAATAGCATAGACGGCGGTAAGATAATCTACCTCGTAGACACAGGAAAGATCGCTGACTTGCGCTTCCCTACTTACCGCTTCGACAATAGCGCACAAGGCAAGTTCATGTTGAACATCATCTTCGGACAGTCAAAGTATTACGTCGATAATCTAAGCGAGAATACCAAGCGAGGCATTCGGGAGAAGCTGCGCCTCGGCGAATATCCGGGCTTTGCACCGACAGGATATCTGAACGACGGCAAAGGAAAGATATTCATAGATACTGCCACCGCCCCACTCATCCAGAAACTATATGCCTTGTGCGCCGAAGGCCGCCACACACTTGAGGAGCTGCAAAAATTGGCGACTGCTTTTGGCTTGGTGAGCAAGAGAAGTAAAAAGCCACTTGCCATCAGTAATGTCCATAGAATACTGACTAATGCTTTTTACTATGGTGTGTTTTTTTATAAAGGCGAGCTGTTCCACGGCGCGCACGAGCCGATCATATCCAAGGAGCTGTTCGATAAAGTGCAGGAATCGCTGAAGACACGAAGCAAGCCCACGTTATACAAGAATCATTACTTTGCATTTAGAGGGCTGATCCGATGCGGTGAGTGCGGTTGCGTTATTACTGCTGAGGAGAAGAAAGGCCACGCATATTACCACTGCACTAAGCGAAAGGCAGGCTGTTCACAGGAAGGCTATATCCGCGAGGAAAAGCTCGCCCTGATGATAAGCGAGGCCATCGCGAAGGTATCTATAGATGATAAGACCTATCACGCTATGCTCGCTGAATTAGACCGAGAGAAGGAACTCGCGAAGGCCACGAAGATACACAGCGATTTGACTAGAGAGACAAAACTGCGAGAGATAGACGAGCAGTTATCGAGATTACTGGATTTATTCGTAGACGGATCGATCTCTGCCGATGAGTATAAAGCGAAGAAGGCCTCGCTTGTGAATAAAAAAACACACCATTTAGAAAATCCTGGAGGGACTGACGGAAAATGGTTGGAACCGATGCGGGATTTTCTAACTCTTGCTCACCAAGCCAGTTACATCGCATCGGCCGGAAGCGCCGAAGATCGGTGCGAATACATTAAAAAAATCTGTTCGAACCGCCGGTTTGCGTACGCAAGCCTTTCTTATTCTTACACTTACCCATATAAAATACTCGCAAACTCGCGAGAGGAGAAACTGGGGTGGCTAACGGGATTCGAACCCGTGCAAACAGAGCCACAGTCTGTTGTGCTAACCTTTACACTATAGCCACCACGTAACTTTTCGATAAACCTGATATATTATATCTTTACCGCCCGATTCCGGCAAGCTAATGTTTTGAGGCCATTACACGGGTGAAGAAATCGTCCATCTTTTCCCCCACTATATCCCGTTCCTGATCGGCGGTTATCACATGATATGAATCGTACAACAGTACCATCTCTTTCATCTCGGTCTTTACCCTGTCGTAAATAAATTTGGAATTCTTCACGCTGGCCATGTCATCATCTTTAGCCTGGATAAGCTGTACCGGAAAGTCCATCGCCGGGAGTTTTTTTGTCAGATGTTTGACCAGAAGGTGCAGCTGATAAAGAAGTGTAACCGGAAAATAAGGATATCCGTACTGGGCGACATTATCCATATCGTCGAGTTTCGCATCACCGTAATATTTATGTATACGCCCCTGCATCGCTTCATTCTTGATTCCGTAAGGCGGCTCTTCTTTAAAATACGCGAAATATTTTAATGGTGTGTGGTAGGCAAACGGAAGAAATATTTCTGAGCCCGGAGAGTTCCATCCGTCATAGAATAACGTCGGCGCCAGGCAGCTTACGCCGGAGACCTTTTCCTTGAACTCATCTGCGGCAAGAAGAGCCAGAAGCGCGCCCATAGACAGCCCCGAAGTAAAGACCGGCCCCTTATTATCGGCAAGTTCTCCGTTTATAAATAGATTGCGGACGGATTCATAAAATTCCTGCCATTTGGCGTATTTCAATACCCTTATCGGCTCTCCGTGCATAGCCAATCTTGGGCATATTACAGAGTAACCTTTTTTATTTAAAAATGTCGCCAAAAACTTCATTTCATTGGGAGTACCGGTGAGCCCATGAATAAGAATAACTGTCGCTCCGTTATTGCCTCTCAGAGAAAAACTCTCTTCCGCGACGGAGTCATTATTCCGCTTCGGTTTTATGCACTCTTTAATATTAAATGAAAATACAACGGACATCGGTATGTTTGCCTTGTTAAAAAATCATACAGGATATGATAACGGTAGATGGATGATAAAACTTGAGCCCTGGCCAACCCGGCTCTCCACTGATATCTTTCCTCTATGCGCTTCGACGATAGCTTTCACCGTGCTTAGGCCAAGGCCGAAACCACTCTTAGTCCGGCGTGATTTTTTTATCTGATAAAATCTGTCAAATATATATGGTATCTCGTCTTCAGGCATTCCGACGCCGGTATCGCTTACCGTAATATTCGCGTCTTTGCCTTCTTTGCGCACAGTTACTATCACCCTGCCTTTCCGGAGCGTGTATTTGATCGCGTTATCGAATATGTTCGTCAATAACCTTTTCAGCTGCTTACCATCTCCGTCCAATATTATAGTCTCCTCGCAATAGAAAGAGATGTCTATGTCCTTGTCTTCGGCCAACACCCTTATCTCATTCAATTCCTCTTCGATCAACTTGGTTAAATCAACCTTTTTGATCTCGAGCAATAACCGGCCGTCTGCCAACCGCGTAAGAGCCAGCAAATCTTCCACTGTTTTGGAGAATCCGCCTATCTCCTTAAGAGCCGCCTGAAGCACAGCCTGGTACTCCCCTGACGAACGCACATTCTTAAGCGCCCTTTCAATCTCTTTACGTAAAATTTCTATAGGCGTTTCAAGTTCGTGCGAAATACTGTGCATAAAGTCTTGCTGGGATGAAAAAGACCTGTCTAACCGTTCTATCAAGTCGTTAAATGTATCGGCAAGCCTCGACATTTCATCCTTTGTATCCGGGATATGTATCTTCAGTCTTAGATTTTCGGCGGTAATCTGTTTTAACGTATTTATCATCTTGTCTATAGGGTTCAGTGCCACTCTCACCAGGAATATGCCAGGCAGTCCGGCCAGAAGCACTGTGAGCGGGAGCAGTACAAATAATGTAAATCTTAGGTTATTAAGCGCAATGGATAGCATGCTTATCGGCCCTGCGGTCTGCACCACATAAATAGCCTGCCCCCCCTCCATAATAGGCTTACTATATAATCTGAACTTTATCTGCCCGCCGTCCGCGGCTTCCCCGTCTACCGTATCAAAACTATCTTCACCGCCCAATATGGACCTGAAGTCTTCTTTAGAGAGCGGTTGTATATGAGGAACTGTTTTTGAGGAGACTATAATATTGCCGGCGGGATCGGCTATCTGGACAAAAACGCTCATCATTTCCGGGTCCTTACGCTGTGCTTCGACCCAATTACGGGCGACTTTCACAAAATCGCCGGACCCATCGGTGGCCAGAAAATTAAATTCCTTACCGTTCTGCGCGGCCTCTATCTTCCTTAACTGGTAATAGGTGTTTAACGCGTTAGCTACGCCTTCGGCCCTTGAGCTCAACAGATCGTCAAGATCATCGTAAATCTTTTTGCTGAAATTTCCATATATGAGGAGACTGAATGCGGAGAGCGTGATAGTTAATATTACTATATATAGGAGTATTATCTTAAAGCGGACCGATTTGAAAAACATATAGAGACATTATAGGCTTACTGGTATGCTATATCAAGAATTTTCTAATTTAAGGGCTAGCTTATTGCAGTTTCTTTTCATTAATTTTCTTTTGCAACGGGAGCATTTCTTTATCTGGCAAACTTGCCATCTCACCAATGAAACGCTTATCTGTAGCTTGTGTATACACTTGCCCCTCTACCGCTTTCCGCTGATCTAACTCAGTATCAGGCAGAGCAGGTTCGGGGATATTAACTTCCTTCTTATCTACTTTCTGCGGCTCATGTAATGGTAATACTTCTACATATAACGGATCCGGCATCATCTTGCGAGCTAAAAGCTCTTTGATATCCACTCGCGGCGCTACTGCATTCTCGCTGGCCAACCCAAGAACCGGCTGAATAGATTCTCCGGTTTCGGTCTCTTTATTACCCACATCTTGTTTGTTTTCTGCCATTAGCAATACTCCAAAAGCAGTTGCCTTAGAGTTCATGTCGATAGATTGTGAAGCGCTAATCTCTTTCTTATCTATCTTTAGATCGTACAGTGCTTCTACCAATTTATCCTGAATTGCGTCAAGAACCGGCTGGATAATTTCCAGAGCGCCCAGCTCTTCTTTATTCGCTTTACCCATATTCTGTGTATTGCTATTCTTTATATCGGCGGCTTTCAGTTCCGCGACTTTAGCGGCGGCTTTAAAATCAGCCTCCTGAGCAGCTTTAAGATCTGCGGCGGCTTTCAGTTTCGCGTCTTTGGCTGCTTCTGCGTCCTGGGCGGCCTTAAGTTCCGCTTCTTTAGCTGCTTTATCTGCTGCGTCCTGGGCGGCCTTCTGTTCGGCGGCAATTCTGGCAACTTCGGCGTCCTGGGCGGCCTTAAGATCTGCGGCGGCTTTCAGTTTCGCTTGCGTCGCCGCCACTTCGTCGTTTAACCTCTTTGTCATGTCGCTTACGGCATTGAATGGGGCGGAAATCAGCTGCGCGTCTTTGGCGGCTTTATCTGCTGCGTCCTGGGCGGCCTTAAGATCTGCGGCGGCTTTCAGTTCTGCGTCTTTGGCTGCTTTTATCTCAGCCTCTTGAGCAGCCTTTAATTCTGCTTCTTTGGCTGCCTTTAATTCTGCCGCCTTCAGATCTGCTTCTTGGGCGGCTTTTAATTCTGCTTCTTGAGCAACCTTAAGCTCTGCTTCTTGAGCAGCTTTAATCTTTTCTTGCGCTAATAATATTTCTTCCTGTAGCCTCTTCGCCATTTCAGTTTCAGCGGCTTTGCGCTCAGCTTCTTTGGCGGCTTTTATCTCAGCTTCCTGGGCAGCTTTAAGCTCTGCCTCCTTGGCTGCTTTCAGTTCCGCGTCTTTGGCTGCTTTAAGCTCAGCTTCTTTGGCGGCTTTCAGTTCCGCTTCTTTGGCGGCCTTTATCTCAGCTTCCTGGGCAGCTTTAAGCTCTGCTTCCTTGGCTGCTTTAAGCTCAGCTTCTTTGGCGGCTTTTAATTCTGCCGCCTTCAGATCTGCTTCCTGGGCGGCCTTAAGCTCTGCTTCCTTGACTGCTTTCAGTTCCGCTTCTTTGGCTGCCTTTATCTCAGCTTCCTGGGCAGCTTTAAGCTCTGCTTCCTTGGCTGCTTTAAGTTCTGCGTCTTTGGCGGCTTTTATCTCAGCCTCTTGAGCAGCCTTTAATTCGGCTTCTTTGGCGGCTTTTTGCTCCGCTTCTTGAGCGGCCTTAAGCTCAGCTTCTTTGGCGACTTTCAGTTCCGCTTCTTTGGCTGCCTTTATCTCAGCTTCCTGGGCAGCTTTAAGCTCTGCCTCCTTGGCTGCTTTCAGTTCCGCGTCTTTGGCTGCTTTAAGCTCAGCCTCTTTGGCGGCTTTTTGTTCAGCTTCCTGGGTGGCCTTAAGCTCCGCATCTTTGGCGGCTTTCAGTGCAGCAGCATCCTGGGCAGCTTTTAGCTCCGCATCCTTGGCGGCCTTCAGTGCAGCAGCATCCTGGGCAGCTTTTAATGCAACGGCATCATGGACGGCTTTCAGTGCAGCGACGTCTTGGGCAGCTTTTAATGCAGCGGCATCCTGGGCAGCTTTTAGCTCCGCATCTTTGGCGGCCTGCACAGACCCTATAATTGAATCTGGATCCTTATAGCCTTCTCCGCTTAACGCTGCAACTTTTCCTCCCTGCTCGTTATATACGTTAGTAGATACCACCGCGCCTGCCGCATCGATAGAGTACTTAACTGATAACTTTGTTCCGGCGCCCGATCGGCCGGCGTTATCGGGTATTAATACACTGGCTACACGCTCTATCAATACTCCGGACGCATTATAATGTGATTCTGTGATGGATGATCCGATCACTTTACCATCCGCTCCAAAAACTGCGCTTTCAGTGACCTCTACCATGATTGTGCCGGCGGCGTCAATATTGGTGGCCTCTGTATAAGTGCTATTTATTATCTCTCCGCTAGCAGTACTTAGCTCCACGCTCTCCGCAACATGAGAAACAAGCTTACCGCTGCCATCATAGGTACTGGCAGAATATTCCGCTTTTTGAAGAGTGCCGCTGACATCGTATGTGCGTGTGGCGCTTTCCGCAACGGTCAGTTTACTCTTATTGTCGTAGGTTAACAACGTCTCCTTCGAGTTCAATATAACGCCGGTATCTATCCTTATTACCACCTTCAGTTCATGGCCTTTTCCGGCCTTGAACGAACACTGTAAATTTCCATTTTGATCCTTAGCCCAGTCTGTCATGGTGGATGAGTTTGACCCGGTCGCATATTTAACGTAATCTATAACTGTCGCCAGCTTGATTATCATATTGCTGAATACCTGCTCATCCCTCTCATCCAGCACCCCGGCCTTTTCAATATCGAGCTTCGCTCTGGCCTCAGGGGTAATATTTGAGTTATAAACGGCAAGCCATTTTTCATCAGCTATCCGTCCCCCATCACCGTTAAAATTGAAGTCATGATAGTTTACACGTTCAATAGCAGTGTAGATATCGCCGAATGCTATGGCATCCCCTTCACCAACAGCGCCGTCAGCATTGATATCTAATTTTGCCAATGCACTTTCACCGACATCGGTCGGCTGAGATACGCCATTGTCGGTGACTTCATCAAATGTTTGAACGGTGTCCTTGGCGATCATCAGGCTACCTTGTCCTACGAAGATATAGTTAAAAATGGGCATATTAACGAAATTGAAGGAAGGGACTTTAACGCGTTCATAAACTTCCTCAGCCTTAGCAATGTTACTGGTCACCAATAACAGATCCATCTTCGTAACCTTGCCATCTCTATTCCTATCTAAGCTGCGCTTTACCGCAGCCGGCAGGCTATTTGCATGCTTAAACGCCAACGCATAACCGATCTGTGCTGAGGCCATATCGCGAGCATCTATGACACCGTCTTTGTTAATATCTACGGGGTCTGCTTTCAGAGTTGTCGCAAAATCTGATATTTCGCCCATCTCATCATAAGGAGCATCGGCCATAGGAGATTCAACTAAGATCCTCTTATCTGCTGTTGCGGCTTGAGCCGCAGTAAACGTGGTAATAGATATAAGGAATGCAGTCATTAAAAAGGATGTTAGAATCAGGATTTTAGTTTTCATTGAGACACCTATTATTATAAACTTTTAATAAGTTTTTTCTATCTACTTAAAGTATATCATAAAATCAGAAAAATACAAAGAAAAACAGCTTAGTTTTTTATATCCTAACAAATGCGATAAAAATGTTAGGATAAAATATAGTTTATAAAAATACTATGTTATTTAAGTCGAATTATGGGTAGGAAAATGCGAAGAGGGGGAAACGTAGTTTCCCCATGTAGGGCATGTCTTACGAAGCCCTACTCACCTAAGTGTCTTAAGAGCGAAGTAAGATGGCGTCCCTGGCCTGATTCGAACAGGCGACCCTCTGCTTAGAAGGCAGATGCTCTATCCAACTGAGCTACAGGGACGCGTAAAGCTGTCAAATTTTCAATAATGGTCGGGGCGCTCGGATTTGAACCGAGGACCTTCTGCTCCCAAAGCAGACGCGCTAGCCAGCTGCGCTACGCCCCGCCGCAAGCAAATTATAACACAAATCAAAATCGCCCCTACAGATATTTTCCTACTTGTAGGATTTTAAAAATGCTCTCGCCTTCTTAAGCGCTTTTGACCTGTGACTCATCCTGTCTTTTGTTTTCAACCCCAGCTGGCCAAATGTCTTTCCATATTTGGGAATAAAGAAGATCGGGTCATAGCCGAATCCGTGTCTGCCTTTCACTTCAAACGCTATAAGGCCCTTGCAATCCTCTTCGATGATCTTAAGGATTCTGCCGTTATCGGCTATCGCCACGGCGCAAACAAATCTCGCCTTACGTCTGGAAAGGCTCTCACCTTCTAAAAGCTCCAGCACCTTTCGATTATTAGCCTTATCATTCTTAGCGGGCCCTGCGAAACGAGCGCTTTTTACGCCCGGTAAATCACCGAGCGCCTTCACGCAAAGCCCCGAATCATCCGCTATAGCAAGCCCTTTCACAAACCGCGACACGATTAGCGCTTTCTTAGCGGCATTCCCCCTGAACGTGTCCTTATTCTCGACTATTTTGGGCGTCTTTTGAAAATCTTTCAGCGATATGATATTGGCCTTAACCGTCTTTAAGTATCTTCTAAGCTCGTAAAGCTTCTTATCGTTCTTCGTGGCTACAACCAGAGTTCTGATGGGGCTCATTACTGAATTAGACCCTTCAGCGCTTTCTTCTGGACCGCTATAAGCTTTTCTATGCCTCCTCGAGCCAGCGCCAATAATTTCTCCATCTCATTCTTTGTGAACGGCTCTCTTTCGGCGGTGCCCTGCACTTCTATAAACCGGCCGTCACCTGTCATTATAATATTCATATCGACTTCCGCGTTCGAATCCTCATCGTAGTTGAGGTCAAGCGCAGGCCTGCCACCCAGCATCCCGACGCTCACGGCCGCTACATAATCCGAGACCGGCACTTCCGCTATCACTCCGTCTTTTTTCAATTTTGCCAATGCCAGGACAAGCGATATAAAGCTCCCTGTGATGCTCGCGCACCTGGTGCCGCCGTCAGCCTGGATCACATCGCAGTCAATCCATATCGTCCGCTCGCCCAGCTTATCCATATCAACTACGGTCCGCATCGAGCGGCCGATAAGCCGCTGTATCTCGTGGGTCCTGCCGCCGAGTTTACCTTTTGAGGCTTCACGCGGAACTCTCGATTTACACGAGCGCGGTATCATGCTGTACTCGGCCGTGACCCAACCCTTCTTCTTGCCTTTCAGGAACGGCGGAACGGTCTCTTCAACACTCGCGGTAGTTATCACCCTGGTATTGCCGAACTCTATAAGGCATGAGCCTTCGGCATATTTGATATAGTCTTTTGTGACCTTGATCTTACGAAGCTCGCTATCTCTTCTTCCGTCCTGCCTTATCATAAATATCATTCCCTTTCGAGTCTATTCCCACGATTAACGGAAAGTCCTTCACTTCCAGTTTATAAACAGCTTCGGGGCCGAGTTCCTTAAATAGTATCGCCTTAGACGATCTCACCTTCGTCGAAAGCAGAGCCCCTATCCCGCCTGTGGCAAGAAAATATACCGAAGCATGCCTCTTGATTGCCTTTCGCACTTCGGCGGACCTACCGCCCTTCCCTATCATCCCGGCCAGGCCCAGCTTTATCAACTCAGGCGTAAACGCGTCCATACGGGAACTTGTCGTCGGCCCGCATGAACCTATTGCCCTTCCCGGCCTGGATGGAGTGGGCCCCGCATAGTATATAACGGTGTCCCTCAGATCCAAAGGTATGCGCTTGCCGGATTTTATCATATCGAATAAACGCTTATGCGCAGAGTCCCTTGCCGTAAATATTATACCGCTCAATAGCACTTCGTCTCCGGCTCTTAGTTTCTTGCGCTCTCCTAAGGTAATAGGAGCAGTGATATGTTTCTGTTTCATAGCGTCTTTGAAGCGCTCCTCGTCGCGTGACAACTCATATTTACAGCAACTGGAAGCCCCGCTATATGAGTGGCGTAGCTCAGTATGTTAACACCGAGCGCCGTAGCTTTTCCTCCGAGCGCCATCGGCCCCATACCAAGCGAATTCATCTCTTCCAGAAGCTCCTTTTCGAGTCTGGCCAGGCGCTTATCGGGGTTTTTCCTGTCTATCGGTCTAATCAGCGCTTTCTTAGCGAGGCCGGCCGCAACCTCAAACGTCCCGCCTATGCCCACCCCTAAAACAAATGGCGGGCACGCGTCGGGCCCGGCGCCCTTCACAACATCTATGATAAAATCTTTTATCTCATCGGCCGATGCGGTCGGCTTAAACATCTTTATCATGCTCTTATTCTCGCTTCCGAAACCTTTGGGCGCGAGATCTATTTTCACTTTATTACCGTCGACTATGTCCGTCACTATTATGGCGGGTGTGTTCGTCTTTGTATTCTCGCGAAAGAGAGGATTCCCGACCACCGACTTACGCAGGCATCCTCTGGCATATGCCTCTTTAACGCCATCAGTTATCGCCTTACGCAAGCTTCCTCCGAAGAGCCTGACATTCTGCCCTATATCAAGATGGACAAATACCATACCTGTGTCCTGGCAGATCGCGAGCGAATTGGCTTTAGCAAGACGCGCATTTTCGATGATCGTCTTTAATATACTTCTGGCGCGGGGATTCGTCTCTTTCTTTAGCGCGCGCTCAAGCGCGTTAAGAATGTCTTTCCTGAGCGTAAAGTTAGCCTTAAGACAAAGCTCTTCTACGGCCTTTTTTATTCGTGAAACGTTTATCTCTCTCATATAGCCCTTATATATCTTTAGAAGGCCTCTTTCTGTACTCCGCCGTCACTGTAGTCTTAATGCCGCCGCGGGCATTGAATTCTCCGAATATCTCCATCCATCTCGGCTTGCAGCTCTTCACGAAATCGTCGAGCATCTTATTCACGACATGCTCATTGAATATGCCTACATCCCGATAAAAGAGCGTGTAATATTTAAGCGACTTCAGCTCGATGCACTCCTTATCCGGTACATACTTAATGATTATCATGGCAAAGTCGGGCAGGCCCGTCTTCGGACAGATACAGGTAAACTCAGGAATATCGATCTGTATGGTATAGTCCCTGTCCGGATACTGGTTCTTCCAGGTATCTACGCGCGGCGTCTTTAATTTCCGTATCTCCCCCTGCAGCCCTTCATATAAAGATCTCTTCATATTCTCCCCGTTATTTAATTCCCATTATCTTATGAACCTGAGGCATTACCCTTATCTGCTCCAGATCATTATCGATCCCTATCTCCATAAATTCCAGAAGGGTCCCGGTATCGACTTCCTTGTCGGATTTCTTTACCGGTGTGGCAGGCTGCAAAATAAAAGGCACATGTTTATTCAGGTTCTTAATTATAGAAACCGCCTGCCTTATATCTTCCGCCGTTGTCTCCGGCGTCACTATCGCTTTTACGAAAACTTTTTTCTTTGAAGCTATCTTTAAAAATTCGAGGTGCTCGCCCCAGAAAGCCCTTTCTCCCGTCGAAGAGGGCAGCTTGAAATCCATAGCTACTATGTCTATAAGATCTATCACGCGCGCAAGCTCACCTGGCAGCGTCCCATTGGTCTCGAGATAGGACTTTCTGCCCGATTTGCTCAATAACGGCAGGAAAGAGCTCAAAAAATCCGTGTAACAGAGCGGCTCTCCTCCAGTGAGAGAGACGGAATGATGCGGGCCCTTCTTTTCGGTTAATAGCCGAATCTCGTTCATCAGAGACGCCGGTGTATATATTTCACCGGCCGCATCTCTCGGCTCATCACAAAAACTGCATGCCAGATTACAGGCTTTGAAGCGCACGAATATCTGTTTTGCGCCCGCGAATATTCCCTCGCCCTGTATCGATGAAAATATCTCTGTTATTTCCGCGCTCTCTTTACTCATATAACGGATCCTTCAGTCCCGCTTCTTTAAAACCTTTTGCCCTCAAAACACACGAATCACATTTACCGCAAGGGGCTCTTCGGCCCTGATAACATGACCATGTATACTGAAGAGGTGCGCCAAGCGAGCGAGCGAGCTTTATTATCCCGGACTTGTCTTTTTTTATTAACGGAAATTCCAGGCGTAATTTACTCTCAAGCCCGCGCTTCGTGCCTAAGGCGATTACCTTATCGAAGGCCCTCAGGTAACCCAGCCTGCAATCGGGATAACCGCTCGAATCCTCGGTGTGCGCGCCGATAAATATCGCTGAGGCACCTATGGTTTCGGCATATGAGGCCGCAATACTTAAAAAGATGGTGTTTCTCGCGGGCACATACGTCGACGGGACGCCGGATCCGGTTATATCCTTAGCGCTCCGGCCTAACGGAAGCGGCGCTTCTTTATCTACGAGACTTGAGCCCTTCCACGGCAGGGTAAGCGTAACCGATTTTAAATGAGCGCCGCACTTTCGGGCCAGTTTTCTCGCGGACGCAAGCTCCTTCTTATGTCTTTGGCCGTAATCGAATATTAACGCGTAACATTCGTAGCCCTTGTTGCGGGCAACATACATCGTAACGGCGGAGTCGAGTCCGCCGGAGAGAAGGATCACTGCCTTCTTCATCGGCTCTTCGGGCCTTCCGTATAAGTGGCGCAGGAATTACCGTTTTCCCACACGGATATGGACTTGATCCCGGCTGACGCTTTCTTGATCCTGCCATATATCAATTTCGCGATATTTTCCGATGTGGGATTCATGGTTTTGAAGCTTTCGAGTTCGTTCAGATACGAATGATCCATATCCTCTATGGCGCGCTTCAAGACAGCCTTCGCGTCTTTAAAATCCATCGCCATCCCGTCCTTGTCAAGTTTTCCATACGCGAATATCGCTTCGACGTTCCAGTTATGCCCGTGCAGATGTTCGCATTTACCCCGGTAGTTACGTAAGTTATGCGCGGAACTGAAATTCGCCTTCACCTTTATCTCGTACATCTTCTTCTCTCCAACTTAGTAACCGATTACACCGCCCTCTTGACACAGGATATCTTTTTCTTCAAAAATCTTTCGGCCACCGCGACAAACCTGGAAGGCTCATCACTGACAAAGAAGTTATATTTGCCCTTTCTGCCGGATGAGTTCAAGAGGCCCGTCGAATCTAATATCACCTTCGCCTCTTTAGCCACCTCTTTGGCCGAATCTATCAGAACTACTTTATGGCCCATGATATCCTGAATTACCTTAAATAAAAGCGGGTAATGAGTGCATCCCATTATCAACGTATCTATCTTCGATGCCCTTAGCGGGGCCAGATATATCGAAGCAATGTCGCGCGTAACAGGCTCCTTCAGCCAACCTTCCTCTACGAGCGGAACGAATAACGGGCAGCTGCGCGATGCCACCGAAATCCTGGGGTCGATCTTCCTTATCGCTTTCTCATACGCGCCGGAAGATATTGTGGCATTAGTCCCTATCACGCCGATATGTTTATTTCTCGTAGAACGCACCGCGCCTTTCGCGCCCGGCTCTATAACGCCCACTATAGGCACGCGGAAACATCTCTTAATAAAATCGAGGCTGAGCGACGAGGCGGTATTGCATGCCACCACTACCAGCTTCACATCTTTCTCCATAAGAAATTCGACATTCTCGACCGAAAATTTCGTTACGGTTTCTTTAGATTTAGTGCCGTAAGGAACGCGGGCGGTATCTCCGAAATATACTATATCCTCTTCCGGAAGCATATTCTGTATCTGCTGCGCGACCGTAAGCCCGCCCACACCTGAATCGAATATACCTATCGGCCGCCTGTCAGACATTGGTAAACCCTTCCGTAGATTCATAGCGTTTCTTATATCTCAATATCCCCCGGACGATGGCCTCGGCCATCTTATCCAGAAAACCCTGATCCCTTAATTTCATCTCTTCGATCCTGTTCGATATGTAACCGCTCTCGACCAATACTGACGGTATATGCGTATGCTTTAATACGTAAAATCTGGCCGATTTAACTCCGTTATTCTTTATCAATTGTTCCTCATCGACAGATTTGCATATAAAGCCGGCGAGCTCTTCCGATTCCTTTCTATTCTCCGTAAGCGTCATGTCCCACAGCGTCTTATCGAGCCGGCGGGAATGTTCGGCATCGGCATCGTCGCTCAGTTTCAATGATGAGTCCTCAAAAGCTTCCAGGGCCCTGGCGTTATCGTCTGTGGCGCTTGAAAGATAGTAACATTCAAATCCCCGCGCAAGCTTTGAGAACGACGCATTTATGTGAATGCTCACGAAAATGTCCGCGCCGCTGTCGTTGGCTATCACGCTTCTTTTCGGGAGCGCGACGAACGTATCATTATCGCGGATCATCACGACCTTTATGCCCGCGTTTTCGAGAAGGTTCCTTACTTTCTTCGAAAGAGTAAGCGCTACGTCTTTCTCTTTTGTGCCCCTGCCCCGGCCGATCGCGCCAGCGTCTTTTCCTCCATGGCCCGTATCGAGAGCTATTGTCCTGATCGTAAACGCTTTCTCGGCCTCAATAACAGGTACCTTCTGCGGCGCCGCGGTTTCGGCGGCGGAGAGAGGCGCTATGGTCTTTCTGGCAAATGAGACTGGCACAAAGACGGTTCCGTCTGTGACCACCACAGGCCTGTCAAGCTTGCTCTCCTTGCCATTAATGAGAATTATACGGCTCTCGGATCTCAAGACTATGTTATTGGATCCTGCCTTGAGAGAAGCCGTTTTTGCAAAAGTATCCCAACTGCAGCTAACCTTATATGTGTCGCAAATTCTCGTCAGCGGGAGATACTTATATCCGTCGATGATCCGGATACTGCTCTGCAGGCTCGGATCGAGCTTAAAATAGGGCGCCTGGGCCGCGCATCCGGCAAGAAAGATCGTAACAAATACCACAGCAAGCACTTTGTTTATAAATTTCATTGATATCCTGTCTTACTTCCACATAAGGGAAAGGAATATTAAGGAAAACCGATTTAGGTTTTCCTTAAAACGATTTGGGCGCTAGCCCTGCTATTATCTTACTCTGGCAGGCTGAAGCCAAAAAGCAGTTCCACACTTTTTGGCGGAGGCCAAATCGTCATTGGTGGAGGTGGCGGGAGTCGAACCCGCGTCCCCAAATATCAAAACAAAAGCTCCTACATGTTTGTCCCGATCTTTGATTTCCCCTGTCCGCGCTTCAACGGGCGGAATTGCGGCAGAGTATCCTTTAGAAGCTTCATCCGAGCCGCTAAAGGCTAAACGGCAAGGACTATCCTGTTATCGTCGCCAATCCGGCCTCACAGGCACATGCCGGTTGACGGGTTAGCTTATAGGGCTAACGCTACCGGTAGAACCGGCCCCGGTACCACTTGCATGGTAGCCAGAAGCTGGTCAACCGTTGCTGGCACATTGAAGTTGTCAGCATTTGTTGATTTGCCAGGTGTTTTAAGAGGCCTCCTAGCAACCTCTACATGCAACCTTTGCCTTGCTTATATGGGTCGAAGCCCTTCACCCCCTAAAATTTTGTAAATAGCTAATGACTATATCTGCGCTTGATCTCGCGGTCGGAATCGCGCTTCTTGATCGATTCGCGCTTATCATAGAGTTTCTTGCCCTTGGCCAAGGCAATCTCTACTTTTGCCAAACCATTCTTAAAATATAATTTCAGCGGAATAATAGCCAGATGTTTTGTAGCGGTCTCGGCGATGAATTTTCGGATCTGCGCTCTGTGAAGAAGTAATTTCCGGGGCCTCATCGAGTCCGGATTATTTATATTGCCGAACTCGTAGGGGGCGATGCGCATGTTATAAATAAAGATCTCGCTGCCGTCAACTCTGGCAAAGCTCTCGTTAAGGCTTACGTTGCCGCTCCTTATCGATTTAACTTCTGTGCCCGTCAAGGCTATACCGGCCTCAAGGCTTTCCAGGATGATATAGTTAAACCTCGCTTGCCTATTGGTAACGATAGTCTTATCTGGCATTTTAGCTTGATTAATATATCATAATTTTAGTATAAAAGCAAGGCGGCGGGGAACGCCCCTTGAAAGGAAAGATATTTCAAATTTGCCGGTAACGAATTACTTTTCCGACCTGATTATCTTTGTCATCTCCGCGGAAAGGTCTCTCAGGCGCCTTGCTTCATCGCGGATCTTCTGTATCAACTCGTCACGTTTTGATTTATCATTAATATTTTCGGATTTCAACAATTCTGCGGCGGCTGCGGAAATGGTCTTTAGCGGTGCCGGGAGGTCCAGGGAGAATGTGCTCAGAAGCAAGTTTCGCAAACGTTCGCTTTCTATCTCCGTCTCAGTTTTAACTGCCGCGGCGGCGAGCTGAGCGCCTTCTACCGCTAATGCCGTCTGATTCACAAACATCTCAAGTGTGTGCAGTTGATCCGGGTCGGTTAACTGTTTTTCTTCTTTAGGGAACAGGCCTATAACACCTACGGTCTTCTCGGAGCCGGTTAACGGTAAATAGATGCCTCTCGATCCGGGGAGGGTATCCGTATCCTTACCGGCCAGTTTCTTATGCGTATACACCCACTGCGCAACGGCTTCTTCGTTTGGGCTTAACGGCAATACGCCGGTATCGCCGAAACGGACCGTAACGCCTTTACCCTTACTGGGAGTAAAAATAACAACGGGACATTTAAAAAACTCCTGAACGTAATGGACCGCTATTTGAAATATCTCGTCTAAATTAGAAGTCTTAGCCAGATCCCTGTTTAAATAATACAGGGCCTGGGTCCTGTTTTCCCGCAGGCGCATAGCTGTGGTCTGTTGCTTGAGACGCCCGGTCAAGCCCCCTATTATAAAACCTACCGACAACATCACTATGAACGTTATAGAATATTCGGCTTCGATCACCGCGAATGTAAAATAAGGCGGAACGAAAAAGAAATCAAAAAATAATACGCTAAGAATTGAGGCTATAATCGACATCCTGCGGCCATACCTGAAAGCGACCCATGTGACCCCTAAGAGATAAACCATTGTCAAGTTTACAAGGTTCAGATGGTGAAATAAAAGCCTGTCTATCACAGTGCAGATAGCGACCGTGACCATAGTCCATAGTAGGCCTTTCCAGGGGAATGGTTTCAAGGCGGGTGTTTCATATTTAGCGGAAAGCTCCTGCGTCTCTCCGCTCATAAGATATAAATCTATCTCACCGCATTTTCGCGCAAGTTCGTTTATGACCGATCCGAAGATGAATTCATGCCATTTAGGCTTCCCGGGCTTCCCGATAATAATTTTTGTGATATCCCTGGAGCGGGCATACTCGATAAGGGTTTCCGCGACATTCAGGCCGACAAGCGTAATCGTTTCAGCTCCTAATTTTTCGGCTAAGCGCATCATTTCGGCTATGTCGGTCCTGCCTTTTTGATTAGGTACATGCGAAATCGCTTCAACATACGCGACGATCCATTCAACGCCGAGCGATGAAGCGATGCGTTTGCCGGCCCGTATCAGGCGCACGGCCCGGGGACTGGCGCTTATACATACCAGAATCCTGTCCCTGACGTTCCAAACCTTTGTTATCGAATAGGATTTTTTATAGGACCGCATCTTCGCGTCCACGGTCCTGGAAGTATATTGGAGGGCCAATTGGCGAAGCGCGATAAGATTTCCTATCTGGAAAAAATTCTGGATCGCCCGCTGAGCCTGTTCGCCGAAATAAACCTTTCCTTCTTTGAGGCGCTTAAGCAGATCTTCGGGCGAGAGATCCACTAATTCTATATCGTCGGCGCGCTCTACGAATGTATCGGGAACCGTCTCACGCACTGTCACACCTGTAACCTGGGCCACTACATCGCTTGTGCTATCGCAGTGCTGTACGTTCAAGGTCGTATAAACATTTATGCCCGCGTCCAGTAATTCCTCTACATCCTGCCAGCGCTTCAGATGGCGGGAACCGGGAGCATTGGAGTGAGCCAATTCATCGACTAATATTGTGGAGGGATGCCTTTTTAAGGCCGCATCGATATCAAACTCGCTCAAGCCTATGTTCTTATACGGAAATTCCTTCCTGGGCAGTATTTCGAGGTCCCCTATTAGGGCGTCGGTCTCAGCGCGGCCGTGCGTCTCTATATAACCTATGACAACGTCGATGCCTTCCTTTTTCAGGACCCTTGCCGCTTCAAGCATGGAGTAGGTCTTCCCGACTCCTGCCATGGCCCCGAAGAAGATCTTCAGTTTCCCGCGGTTGGATTCTTCTGCTTTAACCCGCGCCAGGATCTCTTCTATATTATTCTTTTCGTTCGCCATAATTATAATATACTCTATTTCCTATAAGAGTCCAAATCTAAATTCACCTTTAAAACGTTTACCACCGGCTCGCCCAGCATGCCGAATAAACGTGGTGTCGTATTCCTGTCTATAATATTTCTTACAATATTTACAGACAGCCTTCGCTGTTTCGCAATCCTCACGATCTGATAATACGCTCCGGAGGGACTTATATGCGGATCGAGCCCGCTTGCCGACGACGTCACCAGGTCTACGGGTATCGGCGCCCTGTTTTTAGGATCGGCTGCGCGCAGTTTTTCAATACGCGCCTTTACGGCTTCTAAAAGCGCGGGGTTGGACGGCCCTATGTTTGAACCAGATGATGAACTAGCATTATACGCTACGGGCGATGTAGCCGAAATTCGTCCCCATAGGTACTTAGGATCATCAAATTGTTGTCCTATAAAGGCTGAACCGGTTATTTTTCCGTCTCTATATATTAAGCTGCCATCGGCCTTTGCGTGGAAAAGTACCTGAGCGATTCCTGTAATGAAGAGCGGATACAAAATACCTGTAATCACCGTCAAAATTATGAAAACAAGAAGCGCGGACTTTAGCTGCTCTTTAAACATAATTATCCCCTAAACCAAATGTAAAGCGGCCAATAACATATCGATTAATTTTATTCCTATAAACGGCGCAATAATGCCGCCTATGCCATAGATCAAGAGATTATCCCTCAAAAGGCGGTTTGCCGGCATCGGTTTATAAGGTATACCTCGCAGGGCCAGCGGAATCAGCAATATTATGATAATCGCGTTAAAGATAACCGCGGATAGAACGGCGCTTGCCGGCGTGGTGAGATGCATTATATTAAGCGCATTCAGTTGCGGGTACGTCCCCACGAATGCCGCGGGAATAATGGCAAAGTATTTTGAGACGTCATTGGCAATGCTGAAGGTAGTCAACGAGCCTCGAGTCATGAGCAGCTGTTTTCCGATCTCGACGATCTCAATTAATTTCGTAGGGTTGGAATCGAGATCTACAAGGTTTCCGGCCTCTTTGGCGGCTTGCGTTCCCGTATTCATGGCAACCGCGACATCCGCCTGCGCGAGAGCCGGAGCGTCATTAGTGCCGTCTCCGGTCATTGCCACAAGCCTGCCGCCAAGCTGCATTTCGCGGATAAGCTTAAGCTTGGTTTCAGGCGTAGCCTGCGCCAAAAAATCATCCATCCCCGCCTCGGCTGCTATAGCGGCGGCCGTTAAAGGATTATCCCCTGTAATCATTATGGTCTTGATCCCCATACGGCGGAGTTCCGCGAAACGCTCCTTGATGCCGCCCTTCACTATATCTTTTAGTTGAATGACACCTAAGACATTCTTATGTTCCGCCACCACGAGCGGCGTGCCGCCGGTCTTGGCTATGGTCTGAATATTTAATTTCAAGTCTTCCGGAAAATATCCTCCGAGCTTTTTCACATACTCCTCTATCGCGTCGGCTGCGCCTTTCCTGATCTGCCTGCCGTCTCCCAGGTCCACTCCGCTCATCCTTGTCTGGGCGGTGAAAGGAATGAATTTCGCTTCCAATTCATGTATATGCCGCTCTCTTATGCCGTATTTCTCTTTAGCCAATATGACGATGCTTCTGCCTTCGGGAGTCTCATCGGATAAGGAAGAGAGCTGCGCCGCGTCCGCCAACGATTCGATCTTCACGCCTTCGGCCGGCATAAAAGCCACCGCCTGCCTATTCCCAAGTGTTATGGTGCCTGTTTTATCGAGCAGCAGGACATCGACATCCCCTGCCGCCTCGACCGCGCGGCCTGAAGTAGCGATAACGTTTGCCTGGATCATCCTGTCCATACCGGCTATGCCTATGGCGGGTAGAAGGCCTCCTATGGTAGTCGGTATGAGGCATACCAAGAGCGCCACCAATACGGTTACCGTAATCGGCACTCCATGTCCCGCGCTTAAAACGCTGTAGATCGAAAATGGCAAGAGCGTTACCGTAGCTAAAAGAAATATGATGGTAAAGACCGCGAGTAAAATGCTAAGGGCTATTTCGTTAGGGGTCTTTTGCCTTTTGGCCCCTTCTATCATGGCGATCATCCGGTCCAGAAACGTGTCGCCGGGATTTGAACTGATGCGTACTACCAGCCAGTCTGAAAGCACTCTGGTGCCGCCGGTAACGGCGTTGCGGTCTCCGCCCGCTTCACGAATAACAGGGGCACTCTCCCCGGTGATAGCGCTTTCGTCTACGGACGCCACTCCCTCAATAATCTCGCCGTCCATCGGTATTATGTCACCCGTCTCGATAAGAACAATATCGCCCTTTCTTATCGTAGTCGCTGAAACTATTTCATAGCTTAAACCGTATTTGGGGCCCGAGAGTTTTTTTGCCGGTGTATCTCGTTTTGCCTTCCTCAGGCTCGCGGCCTGTGCCTTGCCGCGGCCTTCAGCCATGGCCTCCGCGAAATTAGCGAAAATGAGCGTAAACCAAAGCCATAACGTTATGGCCAAAATAAAGCTTGCCGGCGCTTCCCCGCGCGCGGCAATAGCCTGAATATATAACCCTGTAGTGAATACGCTCCCCACTAATACCACAAACATCACAGGATTCTTAATCTGATGCTGAGGATTCAATTTTTTTATCGAATCCACAATCGCCGGAATAACAATAGCCGGGTCAAATAATGATTTCGTTTTATGGCTTCTTTTCTGGCTCATATATAACCTTATAAATGAATAAGCGTCAAGTGTTCAGCGATAGGCCCGAGCGCCAGCGCTGGGAAGAATGTGAGCGCCCCTACAATTAATATAACCATAACCAAAAATACTATAAAAAGCGGCGTATGCGTAGGTAGAGTTCCCTGGCTTACTGGTACAATTTTTTTCTTAGCAAGCGAACCGGCAATCGCGAGCGTGGGAATAAGAAGCCAGTACCTAGCAAAGAACATTGCCATCGCTAACGCTATATTGTAAAAGAGATTATTTGTGGAAAGCCCTGCGAATGCGCTTCCGTTATTGTTTCCGCAGGAAGAAAAAGCGTAAAGTACCTCACTAAAACCGTGAGGTCCGGGATTAAAAATAGCTGATTTTACCTGAGGCAAGACAACTCCTAGTGCGGTCCCTGTAAGAACGAACATGTGCGGGATTAACAGAATAATAGAAGCCATTTTCATTTCGTAGGATTCTATCTTCTTACCCAGATATTCAGGAGTCCGGCCTATCATAAGGCCTGCTATAAATACAGCGACGATAACGAAAGCGATCATGCCATAAAGGCCACATCCCACCCCGCCGAAGACAACCTCTCCTAATTGCATAAGCCACATCGGTATTAACCCTCCTAGAGGCATGAAGGAGTCGTGCATTGCATTCACCGAGCCGTTGGCGACAGCGGTTGTAGTTGTTGCCCAGATTGCAGAGTTCGCGATCCCGAAACGGGCTTCCTTGCCCTCCATATTGCCGCCCGGCTGAAGAGCGTTTGAGCGCTGGTCTACCCCTATTTTATCAAGAAGAGGATTACCGGCTTGCTCAAAGTGCATACAAGCCCAAAGACACGGGATAAATATAAGAAACATTGCTGCGAGAATTGCCCACCCCTGACGCTTATCCTTAACCATATAGCCGTAGGTATAGCATAAAGCGGCTGGTATAAGGATAATGGCAAGCATTTCTAATAAGTTGGACAGCGGCGTGGGATTCTCAAGCGGATGGGCAGAATTGATATTAAAGAACCCTCCGCCGTTACTTCCCAATTGTTTTATTGCTATCTGCGAGGCGGTAGGGCCAACGGCGATAATTTGTTCTGTAATAGCTTTTCCATCCGCATCTTTGGCTGGCTGAAGCAACGCGGCTTTTACGCTGGGACCAATTGTTTGGACAACCCCTTGTGACACTAGAAGCAGGGCTAAGATTATTGATAGTGGAATAAGTATATAGAGTGTCGACCTGACCATGTCAACCCAGAAGTTACCTATTGTATTTACTTGTTTTTGGATAAACCCTCTGATAAGAGCTACCAATACTGCCATGCCTGTTGCCGCGGATACAAAATTTTGCACGGTCAAGGCAAGCATCTGAGTAAAATAACTTAAGGTTGTTTCGCCGCCGTAGCTCTGCCAGTTCGTATTCGTCGCGAAACTCACCGCTGTATTAAACGCCAAATCCGGGGCTACAGGCGGCATGGACATCGGATTTAAAGGAAGCTGCGCCTGAAATCGTTGGATAGCATAGACAACCACTATACCAATGACATTAAATATCATTGCCGCCGCAGCGTATGTCTTCCAGGGCATGCCTGTCTCAGGATCGATGCCGGATAAGCGATAAATCAATCTTTCGACCGGGCGAAACCACGCATTAAGACCCGTAAAATTTCCTTCGTATATGCGGGCCATGTAAGTTCCAAGCGGTTTAACCAATAACAGCAGCACCGCGAGATAAATTCCGGCTTGAATTATATTATTCCAATTCATATTCATGAGAAGATCTCCGGCTTCAACAGGGCAATCAATAAATAGCCGAATAAGAGTATCGAAATTATACCGCCTATCCAATAAATAATCGTCATGCCGTTACCCTCGCCCTATAATTTACCGCACAGCGCGATAAAGACGAAAGAAATTATCGCAAGAAACAGAATGATGCCTGCAAATAAAATATCCATAATTAAACCTTCTCCAGAAACTTAAAAGGCTTATTCAAAAATTTAACCGCCTCCATCGCCCATAGAGGAAAAGAAGAGATGGCCAGGACTAAGAACCAATCAAATGTCCCAAGCATTTCGGTCTTGAATATCTTTTGGGCAAACGGTAAATAGACCGCTGCCATCTGCAGAAGGAATGAAATAAGGGTGGCGACGATCAGTTTTTTATTACCGAATATTCCGATCTTAAAAATAGATTCGGTCGTGCTGCGGCAATTAAAGGAATGGAATAATTGCGAACATGCGAGAACAATAAACGCCGCGGTCCTGGCCCGCCCTATGCCTTCTTTTTCCACAAATAGAACAAAACCAAATGCCAGCAAACTGCAGATTGCGATAAAGGAGCCCTGAGCCAGCATTAAAAATGCCCTCTGTTTGGTAACTACCGGCTCATTGGGCCTGCGGGGCAGCCGCTGCATAATATTGGGTTCGACAGGGTCTACACCTAAAGCTAAGGCCGGCAGACCGTCGGTTACCAGATTAACCCATAAAATTTGAATCGGAAGCAATGGTACCGGCAATCCGACAAGAGAGGACACAAGCATCACTAATATTTCACCGGCATTACAGGATAAAAGATAATGCACAAACTTCTTGATGTTATCGTAAATACCTCTTCCCTCTTCAATTGCGGCCACAATCGAAGCAAAGTTATCGTCGGTTACGACCATGTCCGATACTTCTTTTGTAACGTCTGTTCCCGTAATTCCCATCGCGACGCCGATATCCGCCTCTTTTACGGCCGGTGCGTCGTTAACCCCATCTCCGGTCATCGCGACGATATGGCCTTTTTTGCGCCAGGCCTTTACAATCCTTAGTTTGTGCTCGGGGGAGACGCGCGCGTAAACCGGGATATTTTCGATCTTAGCTAAGAGCGTCTCCTCGCTTAATCCATCCAGCTCTTCGCCGCTGAACGCGATGGAATCTTCTTTAAAGAACCCGAGTTCTCTGGCGATAGCAACGGCAGTATTTTTGTGGTCTCCGGTGATCATTACGGTCTTTATACCGGCTTCTTTACATTTCACAACTGCCTCTTTAGCCTCAGGCCTTGGAGGGTCGATCATAGCGATCAAACCCAGGAACGTAAGCCGTTTTTCGATTGAAGCGGCTTCATAGCGGGAATCGCTCTCCTCTAAATCGCGGTAGGCAAGCCCTAAAACGCGCATCGCATGATTAGCAAACTCGTTATTCACTTTAAGTATCCTTTGCTTATCTTCCGCGGTAATACGCCTTGCTGTTCCATTATCTTCAGTATAATCACAGTCCTCCAGAAGCATGTCCGGGGCGCCCTTAACGAACGCGAACGTAAGTTCTTTATCTTTACGTATGATCGTCATCTTTTTGCGTTCGGAATCGAATGGAATCTCATCCATGAAAACAAATTCTTTTTCCTGGGACTCTTTCCAAATGCCGGCCTTAGCCGCCGCCGTTAAAAGCGAGGCCTCTGTAGGATCCCCGATTATTTTGTATCCCGCGCCGTCTTTAATTAACCGCGCGCCGTTACAAAGCGTAGCGCACCGCAGTAATTTCTCCAGGGCCGGACAGCTCTTCGGAGTAACTGTTCTTTCTTCGAGGAAAAATCCTCCATTCGGTTCATAACCGATCCCGCTTACCTTAAAAATTCGGTTATCGGCATAGATTGCCTGGACAGTCATTTCGTTCTTTGTAAGGGTCCCTGTCTTGTCGGAACAGATCACGGTAGCGCATCCTAAAGTCTCCACCGATGGGAGCTTCCTGATCAATACATGGCGTTTCACCATGCGCTGAACTCCGAGGGCAAGCGCGACGGTGACAACGGCCGGCAGCCCTTCCGGGATTGCCGCTACAGCAAGGCTGACCGCGGTCAGGAATACCTCCATCATCTTGCCTCCGCGCAGCCACTCCAGGATAAAGACCAGCCCTACTAAAACAAAACATAAATATACTATCCATTTGCCGAATGCCTCTAGTCTCCTTTGCAAAGGAGTGGATTCGCGTCCTATCTCTTGAATCATGCCGGCAATTTTTCCCAATTCGGTGAGCATTCCTGTATCGACAACAATCGCTTTCGCTTTTCCCGAAGCCGTAGACGTTCCCATATACACCATATTTGCTCTGTCAGCCAAAGGAACGTCTTTCTCTTCTAAAGCGCTCGTGGTTTTTAAAACGGGTGTTGACTCGCCGGTAAGGCTCGCTTCCTGGACGCTAAAATTAGAGGTGACCCAGACGAGACGGCAATCGGCGGGGATATGGTCGCCGGCTTCCAATTCGATTATATCCCCGGGCACAAGCTCAGCCGACGGAACGATACCATGCTGGCCGTCCCTGATAACCTTAGTAGTGAAAGATGCCAGTTTTTTTAAAGCGGATAGCGATTTTTCTGCGCGGTATTCCTGGATAAAGCCCAATATAGCATTCAAGATTACGATGGCGATGATAGCTAAGGCATCGACCCATTCCTGAAGAAATCCGGAGACTATGCTGGCGCCGATCAGGACCCAGATTATAAAGTCCTGAAATTGCTCAATAAATATCTCAAACGGCGTCCGGCCTTTTTTCTCTTTGAGCTGATTTAAGCCATGCTCTTTCTGTCTTCGCGCTACTTCAATACCGGAAAGGCCCTCAGACAGATTTACGTCGAAGGAAGCGGCTGCTTCATCGACAGATAATTGCATAACGTTTTTCATATCTATAAAGTTTTCACAACCATGTTCAATGGTTGTTTTTGGGGGCCATTACCGCTCGGCTTGGCCGCATAACCCACAGGGACCACCGCCATAAACTCGCCCTCCGGTTCACCGAGGAATTTTAGGATATCGTTCTTTATAAGGACAAGCACGCCAAGCCACACAGTGGCAAGACCTAAGGATGTCGCGGCGATCAATAAATTCTGGACAGCGGCGGCAGAACTTTGTATCTCCATAATGCGGAAGAAATCGTGAGCGGCGCTCTTATTCTTATCCACCTTAAATAATTCCGGCCCCCTCGAAATAAGCTCTCCGCTATTTGCTACGGCAACCACAACCGGCGCGGAAGCGATGCTGCGCGATGCCAGGCGAAGCAGCGTCGAGGACGGTTTAGAAAAAGTGCCTGCCTTCGCGCAAATAAGATTAGCCAAATCGCTCTTCTTCTCTCCCCTTATGACAATAAACCGCCATGACTGTTGATTATGAGCTGACGGGGCCTGATTTGCCGCGTTAAGAATAGTTTTGAGATCCTCGTCATCAACAGGCTTATCAAGGAAGATTCTTACGCTATGACGATTTTTAATGGATGATAAGGTGTTATTTTTTAACCAATTGATTCCGAATTTTTTCATTTCTTCCTGTACTTATACTTAAGGAATTCGATTACTCCCGGCATTATCGACACGAATATAATAGCAATAACAACCAAAGAAAGATTTTTTTTCACAAAAGGGATATTTCCGAAATAGTAACCGCTAAATATGAAAATTGTCACCCACGCCATGCCTCCTATGACATTATATATGAAAAATTTAGCATAATCCATACGCACGATGCCTGCCACAAACGGGGCGAACATCCGCACTATAGGCATAAATCTGGCTAAAATAATAGCCTTGCCGCCGTACTTTTTATAAAAAAGATGTGTCCGATCCAGGTGCTCTTTCTTAAAGAACGGGATGCCCTTGGCATGAATCAGGCGATCTCCCAGGTATTTTCCGATAGCATAATTAACGCTATCGCCTAAAATAGCCGCCAACATCAAAATACCGGCCAAAAGCATCGGGTGAAATGTTCCCCGCGCGGCAAATGTGCCCAGCACGAAAAGAAGAGAATCCCCTGGCAAAAACGGCATAACCACAAACCCGGTTTCGGCAAAGATGACCCCGAAAAGTATAAGATACGCCCATAAACCGCAATATTGGATCATAACGCTGATGTACGCGTCAAAATGGAGGATTATATCGATCAGTTTCTGGAAGAACTCCATAGGCCACCTATTACCTTTCCTTGGGAGAAATGGTCATGCGGATAGGAAAACTTCATAAAGGCCTTCCTTTTAAATCAGAAGGTACTATCCTCTTTCGGCTTCCTGAAACTCAAGACCCCGTGCTTGGAGTAGATAATGGCCCCGAATATAAGAAGCACACATATCGCTATCGCGACAATAACTCCCGCATCGGCCCGATGAAGATGGATAATTATCGGCGCCGCTAACAGGGAAACGAGGTTAATAACTTTTATCATCGGGTTCAGTGCCGGGCCCGCGGTGTCCTTAAGAGGATCTCCCACCGTATCTCCGACAACCGATGCCTTATGTGCATCCGAACCCTTGCCGCCGTATAAACCGTCTTCTATCGTCTTCTTGGCATTATCCCATGCGCCACCAGCGGTTGCCATAAATACCGCCAGAAGCTGGCCCGAAATAATGACACCCGCCAGGAAGCCGCCCAGAGCCTCGACCTTCAGCACAAGCCCGATTAATATCGGGCTTAAGATGGCTATTAACGCCAATCCTATCAATTCTTTCTGCGCGGCTATGGTGCAGATTTCAACAGCTTTTTTATAATCTGGTTTTACCTTGCCTTCCATAAGGCCGGGAATATGAAATTGCCGGCGGACTTCATTTACGATTAAGGACGCCGCGCGCGCGACAGAATTGATCATAAGCGCCGAAAATAGGCAAGGGATTGCCCCGCCTAAAAGTAAGCCTATAAAGACGATCGGCTCCGAAACGCGTATACCCGTAACAAGCATCCGCAGATGTTCCGGCACGTTCATTTGCGCTTGAACCATGGTAACATCCGTGAGGAACGAGCCAAAGAGCGATACCGCCGCAATGACTGCCGAGCCGATCGCGATGCCTTTAGTGATCGCTTTGGTTGTGTTGCCAACCGCGTCGAGGTCAGCCATTATCTGGCGCGCCTTAGGCTCCAGATGCGCCATCTCGCCTATCCCGTTCGCATTATCGGCAATGGGCCCGAAGGAGTCCATGGCCACATTGTTGCCGGTCAGAGTAAGCATTCCTATGCCGGTCATCGCCACGCCGTAGAGTACAAAGGCAACCGATTGTCCCCAATAGATAACGACCGCTGCCAGAATAGTGATGGCGATAACGACGAACTGCCAGGCCGACGATTCGAATCCTATCGCAAGCCCCCTCAATATCAATGTCGCGGAGCCCGTCTTTGAACTCTGGGCGATCTCTTTGACCGGAGCATGCTGTGTATGCGTAAAATATTTTGTTATTTCATCGATGACGATAGCCAGTAATATGCCTATACCTACCGAGAAGAACGCTCTCCATTCATGCATGTAGAAATGCGCCAATACCATAAATGCTGCCATCGAAATAGCCGCCGAAGCATAGAAACCGCGGTTTATGCTGGCGAAAGCGTCTGTATTTTCACCATCTTTCCCTCCCCTTACCAGATATGTCCCTACAATAGAGGAAAGCACGCCTATGCCGCGCACCAAGAGAGGAAATATTATCCATTTGATCTGGCCCGTCATTGCAACCAGCGCCAAGCCTAAGATCAGGCCCGAAACGATAGTGACTTCATAAGATTCGAAAATATCCGCGGCCATACCAGCGCAATCGCCGACGTTATCGCCCACGAGGTCCGCGATAACAGCCGCATTCCTGGGATCGTCTTCCGGAATATTCTTCTCAACCTTTCCTACGAGGTCGGCTCCGATATCGGCCGCCTTTGTAAAGATTCCGCCGCCCACGCGCATAAATAAGGCAAGCAGCGTCCCGCCGAAACCAAAGCCTAAAAGTACATCGGGAGAGGCGATGCCGAAAATGATAAATATCAATGTGCCGCCTAAGAGTCCTAATCCATCCGTAAGCATGCCCGTGATGGTTCCTGTGCGGTAGGCGATCTGTAACGCTTCACTGAAGCTTCTTCGTGATGCGCTTGCTACGCGGACATTACCCTCAACCGCCATGCGCATTCCGAATTGTCCCACTATAAGCGAGAAGAACGCGCCCATAATAAACGCTAGAGCGCGCCCAAGGCCAACGATAAGCCTAATAGTATCCGGATTCATGCCGCTAAAACGCTGTAACGCTTCACTGCTGGGCGGGATTATATAAACCGAAAAGAATAAAACTACGGTAAGTCCGAAAATTAAGGGAAGAATACTCTTGAGCTGGCGGCCAAGATAGGCGTCTGCACCCATGCGTATAGCAGACCAGACATCCTGCATCTCATTAGTGCCTTTGTCTTTTTTCATGATCTGGGTTTTTAATAGAAAAGCATAGCCCAGGCCTAAAATAGCAATAAACAGAACTCCCCAGATGGCAACCACTTCAAACAATGTCGCAGAAATAGAACCAAACATGTCTTACTCTCCTCCTTAATGTTATAAAATAAAAACCAGAGAATGGTCGTCTCTGGTTACATTCTTTTGTAGCAATCAGAATAATTTATGACTTATCGTAACTCTAAAGAACTATTTTGTCAAGCGGAATTGGCGTAAAATATACCCCGGGGGTCTATTTTGGGATAATTGACAGTCTGAGTGATTTAGGGTATACTTGGTGAACCTATTTCGTGCGGAAGTGGCGGAACTGGCAGACGCGTACGGCTCAGAACCGTATGGGTAACACCTTAAGGGTTCAACTCCCTTCTTCCGCACCAATCTCACTCAAATAAGTCTGGGGAGTTGAAGCTTGCGAGCGCCGACGAATAGGAGGAAAAGAAGACCTCTCCAGTGATAAATGAAGAGGCCTTCTAATAATCGTAAATGTCTATTTCGACGCTATCGTTTCAGCTGTTCTGCCGGCAGATTATTCCTTTTTAGCGCCAGATTCGGATCGATACTGGCACCGGCAGCGGCAACTTCCGCCGCCTTAGCGTTTATATCCGCTAATACGCTCATCTTACCCGCAGCGTCAGCATTGATAACCGGCGGCTCGGTTTTAATTATCTCAGAAGCTTCGTATCCTATAAGAACGCCTTCACCATTAAACCATTGGTCGCCGCCCGGCCTGGGACTTACCATATGCGTTCCTATGAGGTTGCCTTCTTTATCGTAGAACTTTGTAATCGTAGTAGCTCCTTCTGGCGTACTGGCAAGAGGCGGTATAGTTATTCCGAACATGGCGTTCGCTCCGAGGATCGTGCTGGCTTGTTTTAAAGCTCCCGAAGAGGCATCGTAGCCTATGAGAACACCTTTACCGTCAAGCCATCGATTGCCGTTTGGATAAGGGCTTACCATATGCGTTCCTATGAGGTTGCCTTCTTTATCGTAGAACTTTGTAATTGTAGCGCCAGCTATCTTAATAGTATATGGTGTAGTTATCCCGAAGGCGGCGTTCGCTCCGAGGATCGTGCTGGCTTGTTTCAAGGCTTCCGGAGAGGCTCCGTAGCCTATAAGAACGCCTTGACCGTTAAACCATTGGTTACCGTATATCGGTCCCAGCGACCCACTCACCATATGAGTTCCTATGAGAACACCGTCCTTATCATAGAACTTCGTGACTGTGGCGGCACCTACCATAACATATTCTATATTGCCATTCGTAATGCTGGAAGGCGGTATAGTTATCCCGAACGTGGCGTCCGCGCCGAGGATCGTGCTGGCTTGTTTTAAAGCTCCCGAAGAGGCATCGTAGCCTATGAGAACACCTTTACCGTCAAGCCATCGATTGCCGTTTGGATACGGGCTTACCATATGCGTTCCTATGAGAACGCCATCCTTATCGTAGAACTTTGTAATTGTGGTGATGTATATGGGCATATCCTTGATGTGGAGAAGATTAACAGTATATGGTGCAGTTATCCCGATGACGGCATTCGCTCCGAGGATCGTGCTGGCTTGTTTCAAAGCTTCTGGAGAAGCTCCATAACCTATGATAACGCCTTTACCATCACGCCACACATCGCTATTTGTCCTCAGAGATGAATTTACCATATGCGTTCCCATGAGAACTCCATCCTTATCGTAGAACTTTGTAATCGTAGTGGCTCCTTCTGGCGTACTGGCAAGAGGCGGTATAGTTATTCCGAACGTGGCGTTCGCTCCGAGGATCGTGCTGGCTTGTTTCAGGGCTTCTGAAGAAGCATCATAGCCTATGAGAACACCTTTACCATCAAGCCATCGATTGCCGTTGCCGTATAGCGGTCCCAGGGATCCATTTACTACATGCGATCCCACGAGATTGCCTTCTTTATCGTAAAACTTTGTAATTGTAGCGGCTCCTACGATATCTTTGCCGTCCTTAGTAGTGAGCAGTGTAGTTATTCCGATGACGGCATTCGCTCCGAGGATTGTGCTGGCTTGTTTCAAATCTTTCGGAGAGGCAAGGATACCATCTATTTTAGACTTACCGGATTGAGCGCTCACATTGACTCTAATTTTCGAGCCGTCAGCGAGCTTGAAGGTAAACGTAAGATTCCCGCCCGCACTTATCAGCCAGGAGTCCAGTGTGTAGGCATTCGGATTTAAGATCCCATTCAGACAGCCCATAGCGCTCTGAAGCAGATCGGTTCCTGTTTTCTTGTTCACAAACGACAGCAATGTTATGGTCGTGGTTTCCTGAACAGGCTGACCGAATTGATTGTGCCGATACTGAAGTTTAAGAGCATAGCCTTCGACGCTCGCCGGCAGCACCACGGTATCAAAGATATTCGGGGGAATACCCATGGTCATCCCGATAGCCCAATCCCCGATTCCATTTATATGAACCTCTGATATATCGACGTTCATTTTCCGGGCTATGGTCTCCCGGGTCTTCAGAACTCCATTCTTAACCATATCGCCTCCCGATATACTCGGCTTGCCCGTACGCATATCAACATTTATAGTTGCCGGTGAGCCATCAGGAAGTTTGAATACAACGACTAACGAACCGGGTTTTACACTCCACTGACTGAGCTTAAAACTCTCGGGGTTTAAGATCTCCTTCAGATATCGTTCGGCTATTGCGAGGATTTTGATCGGGACATAGGAAGTAGTCGTCCTGCCTTCGGTCCTTATGCCCGGCGAGCGCATATTCAGCATTAGCTTACTCGTCAACTCTTGATGCCTCACCACAATATCATTATAGTCCTCGGCAAAAGTTGCAAATCCGGCCGATATGACAAACGCAACCGCTAATATTATCGTCACGGCAATCTTTAAGGTCTTCATGTTATTTCCCTCCTTTGATTTGTGAACAGCTTTTTAAAGGTTTTAAGTTCATCTCAAAAAAAATATCCGTCATCGCCCTCGCGCGCATATTTAATGCTTCCAACTTCGCGATAAGCTCACGGATACATCTTCTTCTGCAATATGTCTTTTCGCCGTTTATCTTCATCACATTCACCGTGTTCCTTTCGTTACTACTATATACACGGAGATGCGAGATAATTTTAAATCATATTTCTAACTTTTTTGATGCCTAATTTTTCCTCCACCCATATAGCTTCTAAACTATTTGGATATTTGCTAAGAACCAACTTAAAAGCACCCTCTGCCATTGCCGGGTCGTTCAGCTTCTCCTCATATATGATACCTATCGCACATTGAGCCATCCCAGCGAACTGAGATTCGGGGTAACGCTTTGTAACCTCCCGGAACACACGCATAGCATCCTGGTGATGATCTATATACTCATAATAACTTCCTATATATAATAGGAGTTGCGGGTTATATTTTGCGCGAGGGTATCTAGCCACCATCCCCTCAAGAATTTTTATGCTTTCTATGTGCTTTGAGGCATCCCCAGTATCGATGGCTTCGCGCGTCTTCATTACGGCATCCTCAAGTTCAACGGGAAGCTCTCTCGGCTTTTCATCTGATATATATATTGGGCACGGAGCTAAAAGCTGTTTCACTCGGTCGGGGGTATTCTTCAGCAGGAGCAGGACCTTCGGCTTTCTGCCTATCTGATACAATTCCTCGAGCTTTCTCCACTCCTCCTCTATCAGCCTTTGCGGAGGCTCAGGCAGATCTCCCGCCGTTACCTCCGTCTTCTGCCCTGGGCCAACTATCACAGTCTGCCTGGCGATCAGCGTCTTCGACGGCCTGTAGCTGCTATTAACCTCCACATTACCTTCAAGCACATCCACATTCATAATCTGTTTTTTATTATTGGTTGAGCTTACGCTAAATTTTGTGCCTAGCGCCCTAGCGGTGCCGGCGTCGGTCGTTATAATGAATTTCGAACCTTTAAAACCCTTTTCTATGTCGACAAGCATATTGCCATCGGCCAGCCTTATATCGACCGTGCCGTTTCCAAACCGCAGAGCGAGCTTCGCTATCCTAAAAGTGGTTCCCGGCTTCACACGCACGGTATATTTATTCATCATATTTATGTCGAGCTGCGACGCGCCTTGCGCGGTTATAACATCACCCTCCTTAAGCTCCTGCAATGGAGTGACCGGCCTGGCGACAGACTCACCAGCGCGATGCACTATAACGACGCCCCCTACATCCATAACGATCGGTAGCGCGGGCTGTGTCGAATAGACATAAAAACCAGCCGACATGAAGAATAGGAAGGCAGCCATGGCCCTTACCATGACCGGCGTCCTCGGCAGCAGGGCCTCTTTAAGCCCCTCTAGAGCACCGGCAACACGCCTGGTAAATGATTCGAACGGCGTCTCGCTGTACTTTTTGGCAACCGCCTCCGCAAGCCTTCTGCGGAATTCAAAATCGAAGCCGCTGGATGGCTCAATAGGTTTAAGATGAGCCATTACGATATTGAATCTGTCCTGATCAGAGTTCTTCATAGCGAATCGCTTTCCTTGCGCCCTGGCATATCTATGCCCAATTTCTTCATGAATAGCAATTTTGCCTCTTCGAGCCTTACCGAAATGCTTGCGATACTGCAACCGAGCACTACCGCAGCCTCTTTATAAGTAAGCCCCTGCACGCTGCATAGCGCTATTACCTCTCTATATTTGATCGGCATCGAATCCAGAACCCGCTGCGCGTCTTCCGCCAGCTCATCGTCTTCAATGATCTGGTCAGGGCCGGCACTGGAATCTGCTATCACATCCTTCAGATGCATGGTTTCATCTCCAGGGACCACCGTTTCTTCCAGAGATCTAGCGGAGAAATATTTTTTATCTCTGAGCGCGTTTTTCGCGAGATTCCGCGCTATCGTATATATCCATGACACAAACTTCTTACTTGGGTCAAATATCTCCAGCTTATTATAAACTTTAATAAATACTTCCTGAGTCACTTCCTCGGCCGTTTCCCTGTTACCTATGAGCCTATAAATAAAATTCAATAGCTGTTTTTTATATCTGTCGAAAAGCTCTTCGAAAGCTTTAGTATCGCCTTCTCTGGCCTTTTGCACCAATATTTCATCAGACAGCTGCTCAGAAGACATCCGGACGCCTATACTCCCTTTAGTAATACACGGAAAATGGGCATATTTTTACATATTTCATGAGACTACTGCTTGATTATATCAGAGGAATTGGGGGGCTTCAACCTACTTATTCGGTTTCGGGGTTTTTTGAAGATTGATTATGACATCTATCTTATCTTTTTTGATCTTCAAATAAAGGGCCAGTTGCGATTTTACCAGCTTCTCTATCATATCGTTCGTGTACTCGGTTGCCTCTATTAACCTGCCTTCATACACTTTCCTGCCGGGATTTACGATCTTGCTTCTGAGCTCTCCCTCAAGAGACATTATATCTTTTATAGATCTATCGGCACCGCCGTTTCTGATATAGGCGTACATATTATTCACGGTCATTTCTACGGCGTCCTGTCTATTCGCGGCAGGAACGCGGCCTTCAAGTCCGTTAAGGCCAATATTTTCTTTCTCCAGGGCATCGATATTATTTTTGATAGCGGCATCCATCGCGTCATAGTAATTGGATGTATTATGCTTGTAGTCTTTTAGCGCCTGGGCTCTTATCTTGGAAGTCTTCTCGATGGCTTTCTTTATCTCCTTAAAATCAAACTTCATCGGTGTTGCGGCGAGTTTAGCAATCGGTACGGTGGTATCGGGGCATCCTACCTGAAATGCGGGTTCCAGCATGTCGGTCTTTCTATTACCCGGCCTGCCGAAACTTTCGGCAACAGAAGGCTCCTTTGCATAGACCTCTACTATGATCCCGCCTTTACCCTCTCCACTGTCCGCGCTGCCGGCGATATTGGCATTCCCGGAAGCGGAGCTCACATTGGCGGTCGATTCGGAGCCTTGACCATCTTTTGTGCCCGCGGTGGAGGTATTCTTGAATTTTACCGCGACACCGTCCTGCTTGGACTCTAGAGTAAGCTCTTTATCGCTGGAATATTTGTAAGCTACTATGGTGCCATCATCCATTGTCAATTCAGTTATCTTTCCATGTTCATCATATGATACTTTTTTTATCCCGTTCGGAATAGTGCCCGGCTTATTCTCGCAAACCTGTACATCCGGTGCTTTCGTCTTTGAACTATCCAGATCATTCTTCTTGTCGACTTCGGATTGCGTTGCGCCCGTATTTTGATTGCCCATAAATGGAATTACATGCCCTGTCTCACCATATACGGACAATTCCCCCTTCTTGGCCGTCGAATCTTCAGCAAACGAGCATGAAGGGAGGACAATTATAATGGGTACGATTAGAAACAATCTTGATATTTTCATACGGCATCCACATTTGTCAGAGTTTTGAAAATAACTTAAAATATAACCAAAAAAAATTCACCTTACAAAATATGCAGCTATAGCCAAACACTACCTTTACTATGAGTATACACTAATTATCTACGGAAATCCAGTCAAAATATGTAACTATTTTATACTCTAACCGGAGGTTAACCGACCTATGATTAATTTCTTAAGCTCTACCATCCCGGGACTGAATAATGCCATGGCCTTATTATAATAAGCCTTGGCCTTTTCGAGATCCCTTAGCCTCCTGTAGACATCGCCGATACGCACATACGCGATGGCTATAGACTGGGCCGATCTAGTGCTATCCGCGGCCTGCTGGTAGGCCTGTATCGCCTTCTCACTCTGTCCCATCTGATCATACGTTGTCCCGAGATTCATATAACCGTCTACAAACGACGGGTCAGCCTTTATAGCGCGCTCGAACTGTTGTATCGCTTCGGCGTATCTCTTGGTCTGGGCATACGCTACCCCGATAGAGCTCAAGGCCTCGAGGTTATCAGGCTTGATCTCCAGGGCGTCTGTGAGCATCTTTATGGCTTCATCATATCGGCCAAGCTGGAGATAACAGAATCCCAGGATATTCCTCGGCGCAAAATAATTCTCCGACAATATTATGGCTTTAACGAGAGGCTTTATTGCCTTCTCGTATTGCCCCAGATCCGAATATGCCGCTCCGAGCGTCGTCAGCGCCCATTGATTGAGCGGGTCTATTTTTAATATCGAGTTCGTTATGGTGATCTGGCTCTTCCAATCTTCGTTTCTCATCATGGTCCGGGCAGAATATAACAGTACCAGCATAGAGGCTATGACTATAGCCAGTCTCCTGAGATTCAGTTTGATAACGTTATATTCCATCCTTGCGATCTTCTCCAAAAGAATTGAAACAAGAACGCAGAATCCTATCGACGGAAGATATAAGAATCTCTCGGCCATAAGGGCCCTTAACGGCACTATATTCGAAACGGGTAAAAGCGCCAGAAAGAAAAAAGCTATGGCAAATGAGATCCCGCGCGAGCGCCTGAAGATGAACGGAAGCGATGCTATCAGCGTTACGATGGCCGCCACCGATAAAAGGACCTTGGCTGACGCTATGGATGTATAAACCGTTGTCATGTAAAAGGCGCAAAGTTTTACAGGCGCTATCATAAGTTTCACATACTCGCCAAGCACGACCAGCATAGTAAGAAACGTGTGATAGGAACTGCCGCCCCACCATCCACACTGGCTCACCCTGTTTATTACTATGAATCTGACCGCTATAAAGAATACTGTGAGTGTAAAATATGGCGCCAGCTTCAGCGCCCTTTTCTTAAGGCTTTCCCCCGGCGCGAAATGAATATCATACAATACAAGCAGGAGCGGCAGACTGATGGCCATCTCTTTCGAAAATAACGATCCTAGAAAAAATATCAGAGAAAGCGCAAGATATGCCTTTTTCTCTTTCTTCATAAAGAGCAGATAACATATGAAAGACGCGAGATAGAAAAAAAGGAAGAGCACGCTGGAGCGACCCGATATCCAGGCGACCGCCTCTGTCTGCACCGGATGGCACACGAATAAGAGGCTCGACAGGAACGCTATTGATGCATTTCCGAAGATGAGCTGCAAAAGGATGAAGAGCAATATGGCGTTTAACGCGTGTAAGAGAACGCTCTCCAGATGATACCCGAACGTATCGAGCCCCCAGAGGCGGTAATCGAACGCATACGATATGGTGGTCAACGGCCTGTAGACGTCCTGGGCGAGCTCCGCGAACGCCACCGTCGACGGATTTACAAAAAACGACGGGATATTCTCGAGGCTGCGTATATGCACATTCTTCACGATGAAATAATCGTCATCGTATACGAATTCCCCACCCAAAGAATTGGAATATATTATGAGGGTGAAGATAAATAAGAAGAGCGCCGCTTTTACGCTGTTATCGATTTTTATTTTTGGAAAGAAATTCGGCATAGCTCACAAGGCCTACCCCTTTATCGGCGGCTGATTTCTTTACGCGGAGGCTCGTCAGCGCGTAAAGTTCGGCTTCGGAATTTTTGTGGAATTTGTATCTATCCAGCACCTCCGGCCCCAGAAATCCAGGATGGCACACAAGCTCTGTGGTCCGGTCTTCAAGATTAGCTATGATATCGAGCAGCACCTCCTCGGTAATATTCCCGGAATCGAGAAATCCCAGAAAATGCTCCGGTGCCGTGATCCCGGAAGACTTCAGGGCCTGGGACATATTCCCTTCGAAATATAAAAGCGCCAGCGATTTACAGACGGTATTTACGCTCATCCGGCGGCTGGAACGATCCGCGTGCGGATATCTGATCGCGGGGATATCATACTCTTTGGCGAGTTTAATAATTATGTCGAGAAGTTTCGGCAGCATGTGTATATGTTCGTGGCTGGACAAGTTGGTTATCCTGATGCCGGTCGCGCTTACTTTTTGCAGTTGAGATCTCCATTCGACATAGACTTCGTCGAGATCTATCGATCCTGATATGAATTTCAGTAAAAACTGGGTATGGCCTTTATAGAATCTGCCTTCGGCATCGACTAAGGATGGTATTTTGGAAGCCTCCGTGACCGAAATGGTTTCGGTTAGCGCAAGGTGCGCGCCGGCTTCATTGAGGCCGATCGACTTCGCCCGGGCAAGCGCGTCATCGAATGCCTCGCCCGATGGCAGAAAATTCAGCGAAGTGACAATCCCCTCTTTATGGGAACGCGCTATGCCTTCATTCACGCTCTCCGTGATCCCGAAATCATCCGCGGCCACTATCAATTGTTTCATATTGGGTCCTACCGCCAAAATCTGTAAGCAAACATATCCCAGAACGTACGCGTCACTACGCTCATACGGGATATCGTGGATGAGCCCTTAGTACGAAGTTCAAAGATGAGGCCATATTGCTTTATCTTGAATCCGCGCTTAACGGCCTCGGCAAATATCTCGACATCGATGAACGGGCTCTTTGACTTTAAATTAAGGCCCTGGAGGACTTCCCTTTTATATATTTTTAACCCCGAGTTGATATCTTTCAAATGCAAGCCAAATAATGACTGGACCAGAAAATTATAAACCTTCGACATCAGAATACGCTTCAGGCTTGAGTCTTTTATCGCGAGACTGTACGCGGTAACGACATCGGCCTCATCAAGCATCTGTATAGCCTTCTTTATATCTTCCTCTCTCGCGGGAAAGTCCGAGTCTGTGTATATGATCACGTCTTTCAGCGCAGCCATCAGGCCGGCATTAAGCGCTCCGCCGAATTTTGAGTTATTTTTAAGGTGCACAGGTTTAAGATGCGGGTCTTTTGCGGCTATCCGGTCTATAAGATCCCCGCTTCCGTCAGTAGAAGCATCGTCCGCGACCACGATCTCATAGTCACCTGAAATCTGTGCGGCCAATTCCGTAGCGCGACGTATAGTGGACTCGATATTGTCGGCTTCGTTGAACATCGGGAATACGAATGAGACGTTTTTCGCTATCATTACAGTCTCTCCCGTTTCACCAGAAAGCGTCCATCGGCAGGCGCTTCATTGGTTATAATGGCGCGCTTTCCTATATTGAATACAACATACGAGGGCTTAACATATGCCTTTGTAATTTCTTTATCATAAAGATGTTTATGGTTCTTCTCTTTCATCACCGCCCATATCCTTTTCCCGGAATTCATAAAACTTATCTGTATATGATGCTGATCAAGGTCGATCGGAAATTTCCCGGTGTAAAAGGCAAGGCCAGCCATATAATTGCTGGCCGCGCCGAGCTCCTCACCGGGCTTCATGACAGCCGACAGTTTCTCAGACACCTCTTTGCTTGTCTCATAACGTTCCACTTCGGGCAAGATCGACGCGCTCAATGGGCTCAAGAATATCGCTACGGAATAAACGATCAACACGAATGCCAGCATTAACCTTTTATTTATAAACGCTATTAATGAAAGTAAGCCTCCGAAAGCGAGAAATAGGCCTGATATGACCACGCCTGCCATTATTATTGAGAAAAAATCGAGTTTTACGTAAATGGCGACACCCACCCATCCAAGGAGCATTATAGCTATCAGGCTATAATAAGAGAACCTGGTGGCCTTAGCAATAGAATTTGAAACCTTGCCGCTCAAAAAATCATCCAACAGCACGCCTGTGATGACCGCTAAAGATACAAAGCACGGAAATATGTACGTCGGAAGCTTTGTGCTGGAGACCGTAAAGAACCCGAAGATCACGAAAAATGATACTACGAGAAAAATGGACGCGGCGCTCCTCTCTTTGATCTTCTTGCATATATGCCAGAAACCCGCCGGCAAGAATATGCTCCACGGAAACATACCTCCCAGTATAATGGGAATATTATAATAGATCTGAGAGCCCGTCTTATGCTCGGAAACAAGAAATCGTGTGACATTATGCAGCCCGAAGAAACCGTCTATAAATGCCTTGCCGTGCAGCCTGTATATCGCAATATACCATGGCATGCTCACCGCGAGAAAAACAAGCGCCGCCTGCCATAAAGGCATTTTCTTAAGAGCCTTAAGATCCTTAACGAAAACCAGGAACGCGAGGATCGCCACGGCGAATAGAACAAAATAGACAGGTCCTTTCGTAAGCGTCGCCAGAGCTATCGATGCCGACGATAACAGGTAAAAATATCCCTTCTCTTTAATATAACCGTACAAAAAGAAGAGCGCCGCAAGCTCCATGAATACGAAGAGCGTCATATCCGTAATGCAGGCCCTGGATAAGATGATGTATTCGACGTTTGTGGCAAGTATGAGCGCGGAAAGGAACCCCGCGCGGCGGTTAAAGAGAATACCTCCCAGAAAAAATATAGCGATAACGCCTATCGTTCCTAAAACAGCTGAAGGGAACCGCGCCGCAAACTCATTTACTCCGAACGCTTTGAAGGAGGCCTCGACCAGCCAATAGAACAGTATCGGTTTCTCAAACTGCGGTTTTCCATAGAGATGCGGGGTTACCCATTCCCCATTGGCCAGCATCTCTTTGGCGGTTTCGGCGTAAAAAGTCTCATCGGGATCTGTCAGCGCAAGCTTGCCCAGCTGCGGGAAGAAGAGATAGCCGCAGATAAGAATAAGTATCGATACTGCGATTAGCGGTTTTGTAAAGATTCTGTCCATGGTTTTTCTTCTAAGCGGAAAATATCTGTCTGGAGCGCCTGGAGATCTTTGAATATATCGCGGAGGCAATGGCTATCTTGGCCATATCTCCGGGAATGAACGGCAGGGCTCCGGCCATAATAGCGCTTGTCAGGTTCATTTTATACATACAGACAAGCCATAATATCCCCGAAGCGTATATAATTAAACTTCCTAAGGCAAATACCGCGATTATGGACACAATGTTCGATCTCGCGGAATCTATGATAAGTCCTATAATAAAAGCGCATATCATAAAGCCTATAAGGTATCCGCCCGTAGGGCCGAGGAGATAAGAGACCCCTAAAGAGGCCCCCTGGAACATCGGCAAACCCGATATGCCGGCGAGTATGTAACCAGCCTGGCTGTATAAACCGAGTTTTTTACCGAGCACCGCGCCCGCCAACAAAACGAAGAATGTCTGCAGAGTTATCGGGATCGGGCTTCCATGGACGGGGATCCTTATATATGCCCCGAGGGCGGTCGCTAGGATAAAGAATACGACGCCTATGGCGGCGGTCAGCTTCTTATTATTGATTATATCTTTATTATAGTCTAAAGAATGTGCGTAGCTCATATATTCTCCCTCGTAAGTTTGTGATTATTAAGGTTACTATAAAACTCCCGTCGTGTCAATCTCAAAACTCTTCGCTACGGCGAAAATATCTTCCGGGTCCTGCCCTTTTATTCTTCCTGCAGCATCGCAACTTCTGCGGTAAGCCTTCCGCTTGTCGCGAATTTACATTAGGCATGTAAATTCGCTGTTGTAAAATCTTGATGGCCAATGAACCTGCCTATACGTAAAAAACTGTCGCGCAGTTTCATTGTCCTAGTATATCGCCTATAGGTATCAAGATTTTACGAAAGTCGCTCCAGGCTTCCCTCAGAAGTTCCGCTGCCTGAAGATCTCTCCTGGGACCTCATCCACCAAGATATTTTCGCTTTCGCTTCCCCAGTAAATTTTTCGGCCTACTCAGCAGGCCCTTGCGGGGTGGGTGTTGAGCGGGGCGTCGAAAGTCGCGAGCGGGCACGGATTTTTGGCCCTTGTATACCTGTATGCCAAAAAGAGCGAGCGATCTTTTCAGAGCGAAATTTCCTCGCAGGGGAAATTTCGCGTCCCCGCGAGATACCCACCCCGCAAGGGACGGGTGATGAAGACCAAAAAATCTATTTTTGTAGGGTTGCGGAGACTAGCCGAAGGGTTTCGAAGACTTTACGCGCGGCGGCATTATTGAGGGTGCCCACGCCGCAGCTAGGAGTGACTATCGAGGATATCTTTTCTACAGGGATACCTTTACCGACAAGCGCCTTCAGGCCTTCGGAAAGTTTCTTGATAAGTGATTCCGCGCTTTCATTGTATATCGCCTCTGAACTTGGCGCTATACCCCAGGCAATGGTGGAGCCCCGCGCCAGAAAGGCCTTAAGCTCGGCGCCGTAGAGCAAAAGCTCTTTCGTGAAAGCGTAAGCGTCAAAATTCAGGATATCGAGATCCCTCTTCAAGAGAAGCGGCCAGTCCGTATTGCCGCAGCAGTGGAGCCCGGCCAGCGCGCCCTCTTCCTTTATCGAGGCGATCACTTCATCGAGCTTCGAGAATGCATCCTCTATATTTATGTTAACGAAACTTGAACCTATCGAGACCAGGTACGGCTCGTCGACGAATATCATTACCGACGGGAAAAGCTTCTTGAGCTCTCTTATCTGCCACCTTACCTTCATGCACAGGACTTTAGTCAGGACTTCGAAGGTATCCCTGTCGTACATTATAGACTGTTTATTTTCATTCGTTACGGTCAGCGCGAAACTAATCGGGCCGGTGATATGCCCTTTTACGCATCTTATATCTTTGGCCCGCGCGCCGAACTCGGCCAGAAAAGCATATAACCCCTCGGCATGATCTTTCGATATCTTGAAATACTCGATATCGCCTTCAAGGTATTTAGCGTAGGCGGGCTCTATCTCCTGGGCTGCCCTGGCTGTATCGATATGAATGGTCTTCCGCGCGTCATCGATCACGAGACCCGGGAGACCTTCCGAATACTGAGCATACATGCTCTCCAGGAACGATCTTTTAGGAAGCTGCGGCCAGAAAGGGATGCTTTTAAAATTCTCGAATATAAGAGATAACGCGGAGGAAGGCTCTTTAAAAGGTACGCTGCCGATGCCGGTGGCGTCGAAATTGAATTTCAATTTACGATGCTCTCCACTCGCTCAGGCGCTTTATGCGCTTCAGCATATTCGGGTGGGTGCTCAAGATCTCCATCAGTTTATCGCCAAAACCCAGGCGCACGGTCTTAGCCTCGAGAGCCAGAAGTTCCGAAGAGTCTATTGTCCCGTTTTTATCGAGATCAAGGTCGCGGAGGTCCTTAAGCTCTTTCATCGCCCTCGACGGATCGGTCGCGAAGAACGCCTTCATGCCTTCCACGTCTTTTATGGCCTCTTTCGGCATTCTGGCGGACCCGTAGACAAGCTTATACAGGGCCGAAGCAAGATCTGCCGGGCGGCTGCCCAGATCGATAGAGCCTTTATCCGCGAAATATTCTCTTATCCTGGAGGCATACAGCACTAAAAGGTTTGTTATAAAATAGAATATGAATGCCGCCAGGCCGACTAACGCCATGTTAGGCCCGGAATCTCTGCTGTCGCGCCTGTTATAGAACATCAACTGCCAGGCTATCCTGTAAAGTATCATCGGTATGACCGAAAGGAGCGTAATGGTGAGCACGTCTCTGTTCTTTATATGGCTCATCTCATGACCCAGCACGGCCCTCAGTTCATTCTCTTCCAAAAGGTTCATTATCCCTTCGGTAACACATATCCTGCCGTCCTTCATGGAGCGGCCGAATGCGAATGCGTTCGGGACGGAGATCTGCGCGATCCCTATCCTAGGGTTGGGTATTTTGGCCTTCATGGCAAGCTCTTTCACCATCTGATGAAGCTTCGGATATTCGTTCTCTTTTATATACTTCACCCTCATAGACCATTCGACGATCTTCGGACCTATCATGTATTGAATGAACATCATCACGAAAGAAAGGACCAGGTAGAAATAAAAGTTGGAGATCCCCATACTGGTGCCTATCATGGCTATAACGGCGTATATTATCGCGAATAAAAGCGCGGTAGCAAGCATCATTCTTAACTTTAAAGCAAACATTGTAAATCCTCCAAGTTTATTCAGCCGCATTGCAGGCTAGGTGCCGATGTCTCTGACATCGGCCCCTTTAAGCTTGTATAAATACTTCCCTGGCGGCAAGCGCCGAGGCGCCCATAACAACAGCGTTCTCGCCCAATAGGCTCGGCACGATCTTCACGATGTTCATTGGCTCTTCGAACGCGAATCTTCTTACGGATGCCTTTAATGGATCCAGGAATATATCTCCCGCCTTTTCCATCCCGCCGCCGATGATAACTACGGCCGGATTCAGGAAATTGATGAAATACGCTATTCTTATGCTAAGGTTCTTGGCTGCGAAGCGGATAAGCTCCAGGGCAACTTCGTCATTCCTCTTCGCGGCGTCTATTACATTATCTTTGGTTATTGCGGCGGCGTTTCCACCGGCCAGCGCCAATATCTCCGCTGCCGTTCCTTTCGCCGCCAATTTTCTGGCCTCGGACACGACACCGAGGTCTACTCCTTGCGGCTTCATAAAGGTACGCCTCTCCAGGGGCATCTTCTCTCCCGCCCTGCGCGACTCAAACAGTATCTGCGTCTCTCCCGAGCATCCGCTGGAACCTATATAGACATCCCCGTGTACAATTATCCCGCACCCTACATCCGAGTAGGCGTACACCAGATTATCTACATCGGCCCCCGGATTCAGGGCCTTCTCCCCGAAAGCGGCGCAGGAAGCGTCATTACCGATAAAGACCGAAGAGCTAAATCTCTGTTCAATGGCTTTTATGAACTTGATAAAATCTACTTTGGTCCTGCCTCTGGCGGGGTCGGTATCCCGAATAGTGCCTGAATAGTAATCGACGATGCCGGAAATCCCTATGCCTATCGTCTTTATGGCCTCATGCTCGATGCCGGATTTTACAATTGCCTCGTCTATGACATTGATAGCGCTCGGTACCAGCGCTTCCATATTGACCGGCGGTCTGGGGGCCCTGGCGGAGGAAATCATTTTTATATTGAGGTCCGTCACAATGGCCGATATAGTGTCAGGACTGATATCCACACCGACAACGTACCTTGTTTTCGCGTTAAGCTCCAAAAGCTCCGGCCGCCTTCCGCCCGAAGATATATCAAGACCGACCTCGAGCACCATCTTCTTATTAATGTAATAGTCAAGATAGTTCGTGATCGTAACTATGTTGTAGCCCAGAGTCCTCGATATCTCAGCCTTTGAAATAGGGCTGCGTTTGCGGATCAGCTCCAGTATGGCCAGATTTTTGCGCTCTCTGTCCTGCAGTATATGGTACGTGAACATACCTTCGGATTTCACAGCCATCTTGATCTCCTCGCTTTCGCCACGTATATATCCTTAAGAAATATCGCCGCGCCGGAACTGTTGCCGACCGTCAGGCTTCCGAATTCAAATTTTATAGTGGTGATATTGGCCAGATCTACCGCCTTTTTAATGGGCCGGAAATCCACCTTGTAAAGCTGCCATTCGTTTGTGAGTTTAGTGGAGAGGCCCCGCTCCATCCTGTACGTCTTGTTGTCAGAATCCACTATAACTATGCCAAGGTACTCCCCGCCCGAGGAACCTCTTGCCACAAATTTTAGATCCAGCTTATTAAGGCCTATGGGCTCTTTAAGATCTATCGTGAAGTTCCCCCAGCCGCTGCCTTTGGCGTTAGACAAAAGTATATGGTCATCGGCCGTTCTCGAGCCTATCTTGGCATCTCCGTCGAAAAAAGTCGATTTTACAATATCATTGTTGGAAGATATGCCCTTTATCAGGAATACCCCTTTATCCTTCATATTGTCGAAGTTTATCTGGCCCCGCTCTACGCTCACCGAAGGCATCTCGCCCAGTATCCTGACCCTTACGTCAAAATTGATCTTCGTGATAAAAGCGACTACGGCGAGTATCGAAGCCACAATAGCGACGGACCAGGCAAGACGCAGCGTCGTCTTCTTCCGGATATAGGATTTCTCCGAGGTCCTCAGGAATGTTTTCGCGATCTCGTCATTAAGCGCGGACTGAAGATCTCTCGTATGGATCTTTTTACTCGTACCGGCTGCTCTATTCATCTCTTTTACTGTAATAGCCACTTACCCTTTCATTCCCGTCAGCTTTATTCCTTCCACAAAGAATCTCTGGTTAAATAAGAAGACGATTATGACCGGCACCATCGTTATCAGGGAGCCTGCCATCAAAAGTCCCCAGTCGGGCTGGGCATACTGATAAAGCTCCTGAAAATACGCCAAACCCACGGGCAAGGTCCTCTTCTCTATCGAGTTCGTGACCAGGAGCGGCCACATAAAACTTACCCAGTTGCCGAGTGATACAAATATCGTAAGCGTCGCTATCGCGGTATGCGAAAGCGGCATTATGACGCGCCAGAATATGCCCCAGAGGCTGCAGCCGTCTATCTTTGCGGCATCTTCGAGGTCCCTCGGTATCGTCATGAAGAACTGCCTGAGTAAAAAAGTGCCGTACGCGGAGAATATGGCCGGAATTATAAGAGCCTTATACGTATCGATCCAGCCAAACGTGCGCATAAGCGCGAATACCGGTATCATCGTTACGGAACCGGGTATCATCATAGTGGCAAGGTAAGCGAAGAATATCTTATCGCGGCCGGGGAACCTCAAGCGAGAGAACGCGTATGCCGCGCCTGCGCTCGTCACTACCTGCCCTAATGTCACCAGGACCACTACGAATACGCTGTTCGCGTAGAACCTCGCAAAAGGCACGACCTTCCAGACATCTATATAATTTTTCCAATATACAGGCTGCGGAAACCATTGTATGTCTTTGATATTAAATATAAATACGGACGAGTAAGACTTGAGAGATGTCGAGAGCATCCATATAAAAGGGATGATCATCGTCGCGCCGCCAATTATCAGAAAAGCGTATATGCAGGCCTTCTTTAAAAAGCCTGATACTCTTTTATCCATTACCTTCCCTATTTCGTCTGAGCTGTATAGCATCCCTTAAGCCTTTTTGAAATCAATAGTGCGAATATTGAACCAGTTTGCCGCCGAATCTCCAGTTAAATATCGTAGCGATAAATACCACTATGAATACGAACCAGGCGATGCTCGCCGCATATCCGACGTGCTGCCAGCTGTAAAGATGATTATATATCAGATACTCGAGCGTAGTGGTCGACCGGTCAGGGCCGCCGCCTGTCATGATATAAGCCTGCATGAAACCGCCCTGGAACCCTCCTATAACCGCCATTACAAAGACAAAGAATGTGGTGGGGCTTATCATGGGCCATGTCACGTTCCAAAATTTATGCCAGCTGCCCGCGCCATCCATCTCGGCGGCTTCATAAAGCTCCCTTGGCACGCCCTGGAGGGCTGCCATAAAAAGTATCATATTATATCCGCCGAGCATTATCCAAAGGCCCATAAACATAAGTGACGGCTTTGCCCATACCGTTGAAGTAAGCCATTCCACCCTATGAATGGGTATAGAGAGTATTCCGCCTGCCTTAAGAAGCAGAGTATTGAAGAGCCCGAATTCCGAATTGTACAGCCACGCCCAGAGAAGGCACACCGCCACACCGTTGGTTATGGTAGGCAAAAAGTATACCGCTCTGAATATATTAATTAATCTCACCTTCTGGTTCATAACCAGCGCCAGAGCGAGCGACGCCATTATCTCGATCGGGATTATCATCATTAAAAAGAGGGTGTTGCCAACACATTTCCAAAAAAGAGGATCGTTAGCGGTGATATGCCCGGTTTCCATGTGGAAACCGAGAAGATTTATAAAATTCTGCAACCCTACGAACTTTGGCGCGGATAACATGTCCCAGTCGATAAAACTAAGTGCGAGAGAAAGCGCGACCGGCACAAGCGTAAATACCATAAATCCCAATAAGTTCGGGAGTAGAAAGAGGTAACCCGCTACTGCTTCTTTTTCGGAGCCTCTTATCCTTGCCAAAGAATTCTCCTTCTTTCTTTTATAATGTTTATAATAACCGGTCAATAAAAAACACCGGAACTAGCTATATTATATCATAATTATTCAAAGAAATCTTCAACTTTTATCAATTCTTCGGCGTTTTTAGCTATCGGGTCGTTATGGAACCTTTTTCTTATCGCGCCGTCATTCAGGTAGTTATTAAGTGCAATAAAACTCATCGCCTGGTCCAGGCAAAGGTACTCCATCGCGACTTTACCTGTAGCTATATTTATGGCATCATAAAAGCCATACTCGCCATACGCATTGTATTTAACTGCCATGGTTCTTAAATTTTTAATCGATTCCTCAGGCACGAATTCAAGAGCCAGAAACGTCGCATGGGGCGTAATGACTCCGGGCTTATATCCTTTTATGCCGAGAACTTTTACGCCATATTCGGAATACCCGTCGCCCGGAACGCAAGCCGGGGACATGCCGAAAATCGGGTAACCCAGCTTTTCTAATGCGTATTTCACCTGTATCTTGGCATGCCTTTCGTCATTCAATCCCAGGCTCTTCGGCGAAAGCCCCTTCTCATCTATGATGACCGTGGGCATCAGAGCCTCGAACATGCTCCCGCCCCAGCTCGGCACAAATTTCATGCCTTCATATTCATAGTAACCGCCCCATACTTTATATCCGAGATACGTCTTCTCTTTTCTGTTCAGGGGGCTTTGAGTCTGCCATGGCCATTCCTCAGGGAAAGTCCTTGGCATGCGAAACCAGTGCTCTTTAGGTACATCTCCTTTGCCTATGGCAATATAGCTTATCGCTCTGGGCTCGGTGTAAAAAGCGCCGTATTGATATTCCGAGTAGTAGTTTATATTAGTGTAGAAACCGTGATACATATGGCCCTCAACGGGGTCATAAAAGAATGCGAAGTTCATTTCATCCAGCAGTTTACCGCATTTTTGGCTCAGCTCTTCGGGAAACGCGTTCCTTGCGACGATAATGCCGGCGGCGAGCCAGCCGCTGTCGACAAAAGAGATAAAGTTGCTTGTTCTCTGGAATATCGTGACATCGTAATAATTGTAAGGAAATCCGTTATACTTTTCCAATTTTTCCACAGAATCTATGGTGGCTTCGAGGCGCCTTATCGCCTCTTCTTTGGAAATAAACCCGAAATCATATGCCGATATGACACACATAAGATACACGCCGACATTGGTGACATTGGTATAGTCCCCGACACGGGTATCCGAGGAAACTGTGGCTCTTTCGCTGAATTTTATATTATCGAGCGGAAGGCCGTACTCCTTATCGACGATCTTATCGAAGTACTTCCAGGTATCTTTGGCTATCGTCAGGAGAAAATCGCGGTCATCTTTCGGGAATTCTTTTTTAACAAAGGTCTCTTTCGGAAATCCGTACAGCCTGGCTATGAGGAATCTGGCAAAGTCTTCGCTGTTGCCCTCTTTGTCGGTCTTCTTTTTCTTATGAGGGACTATATCGGTGATCTTGGGCCCGGGCTCGCCTGTCTTCACGAAAGCCAGGTCATCAAAATATAAGGTTCCCGCGGGATTATCGACGCGCCTCTTCTCAAAAGATACGACGAACTCCTTCAGCTCGCGCCAGTTCCGGATTCCGTTCATGACGTTCAGCGGTATCGAGACCTTCTGCCATCTGTCGGTAACGCCTTTCACGATATAGCTTGCTTTTATCGTTTCGTCGCGGCCCTCCGAATCTTTCTGGATCTTTTTAAATTCTATCTTGAAGACCGTCGTAAAGCCCTTTTCCCCATCGCCTTTGACCCAGAATTCAAAATGATCATACGATGAGGCGTCAAAATCATTGAGCTGCGTCCAGAAGCCGTTAGCGGTATCTTTAGGAGAGTTGACGTTATATTCCAGTTTAAGCGATACGCCGGCGGCGCCGTGTTTTACCACATTATCGAAAGAGAGGGCTATAGACTGGGCATTATCTTCCGGGTTCTTTTCCCATGTCCCCGATTCTCCGCCCAAATTATTTATAGGGCCCGCCCCGTTAAAATCCGCGATAGTTTCCGATGGGAATTCCTTAGGTATGGGGCGTTTATCCGCCGAGCAGTATAACGCCGGCAGGCCGCCCATCGCAAGAATAGATGAGATGACGAGGACCGATAATGCGACTCTAAGGCTCTTTTTCAAAAAAGCTCCTTACTTAAAAGGGCTCTTGCTCACGTCCCTCTGCACGCTCTTTATTTTTAAACCGCCTCTCGGACGATCCAGGTCTTTCGGCAGGATCATCTCATTCTTTGCCAGAGACGCTCCCACTACGCCTTCCATGGCCTGACGCAGCATCCATCCGGCGGCGCCGGTATACCCGTGCCATATCATTCGTCCGGGCTCAAAGTTTGTCAAGACATCCGCCGCCTGTTTATTGGGCTGGCCTCCGTAGATCTCGATCTCTCCCGGCTTCATATGGGCGATCGGCGATATCTTGAGCCATAACCTGTATGCGGTTGCCCTGTACTCATCGGCTTTGGCGTGATTCCCCTGTTTTTCGAACTCCTCCGCAAGAATGCGCGCGGCCCTTACAAGCCATTGAACGCCGTGGCAGTACATACCGTTCTCGCGTACGCCTTCGGGATATTTGCTGCTCCTGCCCAGATACGGCTTAGTATCTTCGCGCAGGGCCGGCCATCCCAGCAATATAGCGTTATCTTTTTCGAGTATCTTGAGAGCGGTATTAAATATTGCAAGTCCCCGCTCGAAATTGATACCGCTTATTACCGCCCACGATGCCGTCAGCGCATCTATCTCCCATACTCCGCTTCCTTTAATGCCTATCTCCGTGCCGTCATCGTGGATGGCACGCAGATATCTGTCTTCTCTCCAGGTCTTTTCCAGAGCGTTCTTAAGCGCATCCATCTTCTTTACATAATGGTTCTTGCGCGCGGGGCCGTCTTTGGCTTCTATAATATCCACCATCTCATTAAGGATATAGTACAGGAAGAATCCCAGCCATACGCTCTCGCCCCTGCCTTCCGATCCTATCTCATCGAGACCGTCGTTCCAGTCTCCGACCTGGATAAGCGGCAATCCGCTTTTACCTGTCCGGTCGTTCAGGATAAGATCTATCGACCTCATGCAGTGCCTGTAAACCGTATCGGATCTCGTCGTCCTGTGATACAGATGCCCCCACCCTTGTTTATTCTTAGGAAGTTTCGCGAAAGGAAACTCCGACTCCACATAAGAGGTCATCTCATCCAATATCGAATGGTCTCCCGTGGTCCTGATGTATTCGGCTACTCCCCACGACAGCCATACCGGGTTATCGGAGGCATGCGAGCGGCAGGAGAACGCCGTACGGCCGTCCGTCAATGTGAAGAACCAGTGGAAAACGTCTCCCTGGATGAACTGCTGGGACGCATGCAGGATTATCTGTTTGCGCGCAAGGGCCGGATCGATCCAGATCAAGTTAACGGTATCCTGGAGCTGATCGCGGAAACCATACGCGCCGCTGGTCTGATAGAAACCTTTTCTTGCCCATATACGTTCGGCCAGCGCCTGATATTTGAGCCAGTTCTGATACCGATCGAACTCAGGGCTATTGGTCTCAACCTTAACCGTTGCCATCAGGCTGAGCCACCATTTGCGGGTATCTTCAAGAGATTTCCTGACCTTTTCGATGTCTTTATATTTCCGGATTATCGCGGCGCAGGCCTTCTTGTCGTCGGCTTGTCCGAGGATGATCGCGACCGTTTGCTCTCCGTGCGCGGGGACCTCGATGGTCCCGAGAAGCCCAGCTATCTGGGCCTCATCGGTAAGTTGAGCGGCGTCCGGCATGCCGTTCTCCACCATGAACGGATGCGCGACGGCGCACCTGGAACCGAAGTACCTTCCCCGCTTCACCTCGAAGCCCTGGCTCGGGATGGACATCGAAACGAACGCCCGCCCTGAACGGAATATGTTGCGGGGGTTCTCATAGAATAAAGCGTCTAACGCTTTATCGTAACGCCCTCCCAGGGGGCCGGACTTTTCAGGCATGAAACCCATCACCATCTGGAAATAAGGGGATACTCTTATGCGCCTGGAGCTGTCCGCGTTATTTTTTACGGTCAATAGATAGACTCCCGTCGTATCTTCCGGCGGCACAAATATGGTCAGCTCCGTCGAGATGGTCCCTTTGGACATGCGGAATATCGCGCTTCCGTCTACGCTGAACTCAGATTCATATTTGGCGCTTCCGTCGTTCAAAGGATGATATGTCGGCGAGTACCATTCATTATGGTCCTGGTCGAAAAGATAGATCGCCTCCGAAGGGATCTCCCTTGTAACCGTATCGGCCCAATCCGGCGTAAGACGGTTCTGCTGTGAATTGCCGTTGCAGGATGTGTGAAGGCCGCGGTTGGTCACCATCACGGAATGTATGGCATTCGACATGGCATGGTCGATGGGCCTGGGCGTATACGGCGTATGGACGATCAGCGAGTTTCCATTTCCGGAAAATGTAGAATACGGCTGCGGAGTCCCGGGCGGTATCTCGCCGTGGCCGATCAAGAGCGCCCTCTTCTTCTTTTCCGGAGCAGGGAGAGCGTCTCCGCTCTGGGTGTTCAGGTGTTTCTTAATAAGCTCCAGAGCTTTATCCCGATCCTTCGAATAACCTATCATAAACCGCATCGTCGCGAAAGCCCTTGGCCCCACTGCGGCATTTACGATAAGGCTTCCGATGGGATCGAACGTCGGATAGCCGGAAGTGTCGCGGCTCGGCATAAAGTCCAGGTTATCCATTATGCGCGGGTTCCAGATGCTTCTGGCGCGGCCGATGAAATCGACGCGCGAAGCCGTAAACCCTTCCGTAGGCATCTCCGAGGCCAGTATGCCCATCGATTTGGTGGCCTTCTGCCATGACAGCACGGCATTTGCCCTGCTGATATATTCCATCTCCGGGTAGAGCCTCGCATACTGCGTATGGAACCTGTCATGAATGCCGCCGTTCAATACCCACTCCAGATACGGGACGACCTTTAACTGGCGCGGCTTATCGGTCATATTTTCGACCGTTACCTTCCACACCTCCGCCGTGGAATCCTGGTCGGGCAGGCTGATCTCCACAGTCGTCTTGACGCCGTTACTGGTATTAATTATTCTGAAAGCATCGCCGCATTTCTCGATGTTGGACGCTTCGAACTTGCCGGCCGGGAAGTTACCCACTACCGGCCATGCGCGTTTATTGGCGGCGGATCTTTCGGAAGCATCTACCACATACAATATCCTGCCGCACGGGTCTATCGTGTCATAAGAACGCCTGCTGACATCGCTCTCTCTGCCGGTGACCTCGCTGTATATATCGCCGGACTCCCTGATCACAACCTTGTATTCTCTGTTGACGAGCTCATAAGAGGTGATGCGGCGCTTGCGCGATCTCCGGCTTAACGCGCGCACAACGAAGGAAATGACAGTGCATGCAAGTATGGCCGAACATATCAGGATGATCATCTGCGGCAACGCAAGGCGCTGTATTGCAAAAAGTATTCCCTTGCCTTCGGAGGCGTTCTGCATCGCCACCGAGGTGTTCCAGGCATAGTCCCATTCTTTTCCTCTGGGAAGATAAAAAGGAATGAGTAGCGGCGCCCATGTCGCGAAACGTTTCACGCCTTCCGGAATATACCGCTGGGCCGACGCCGGGCCGATAAAGCGCCCTATCCTCTCATCGAGCCTGTCCATTCCGATGAAGCTTAAGTTAACGAGAGTGGCTACGCGCAGTCCCATATGGTCCATCCATATAAGAATGCGGAACCAGTCGAGGGCCAGTATCCATACGAAGACCTGCAGGCTCCATGCCCTGAACGCCTCCGGAGTCATCGTCATATTATTAAAAACGGCAAAGACCGTATGGATAGCACCGTCCTGGTTATACCAGGTCGGGTCCGGCATCATACGCAGGAACGTGAATATGATGGGCGACATCCATAGACCCCATCGCAATACATATATCATATGTTCGATCAGCTGGGCGAACCCGGCCTTCGAGAAAAAGAACTTAATGGGGGTCTTGTCCTTCTCAAAAAATGCCTGTAAAAATACTTTGTTTATAGCGAATAGCCATGCGGCGATCGACCAGTTGATGACTCCGGCTACCGACTCGGTGTAAAGCAGCTTAACTCCGCCGGTATAGCTTCCGAGATCTATGCGGCCCCATTTGTTGACCAGAGGGTAAGTTATATAATCGGCCGGCGGAAGATTCGAGCTGAGATATAGCCTGAACTTTTCGACAACCACCGGAACCTGCAGAGAATCCATATAGAATGCCGCGGCGCTTCCCACGAAAATTCCCAGAAGCGAATCGACAAAATAGAGCCTCCAGGACTGTATCTTCCCGCGGCCTCTTAGCGCATACCATCCATCCCTCAGGATGCTGACACCGCCGGACGCCAATAGGCCTACCAAAAGGCCGAATAGGATCCTGTCGGGCATATTATGCGCGAACAGGTTATTAGTGGCCATATAGGCGAACCCGAAACCTGCGACAGCGCCCCTGGCGCATAAAGTCAGATCCTCGTAGCTATATTTAACTCTTTCAAAGAACCGTATACTGCCGTCAAAGCTCTCGATTATGGTCTTAACCAGCGGGAAGAGAGCCGCGCCTGCGAAGATCCCGATTATTATAGGCGCGCTTGTCATCACCTTCTGCGACATCGGCGCGTTCAATATGATGCTGAGCGCATACATCATCCCCATCAATATAGCGCTATATGCCATACCTTTTTTTATACCTGTGCTGACATGTTTAGAGATGATATCGGCTGAAGGAGCTATATGTTTGCCGGCGTCGAGCAGAGCGCCCGTTATCAGATAAACCTCGCCCCACAGGCCGCCGTAGGAAAGAGCCGTCGTCAGGATAGCGGCAAAGGCTCTCAGAACCATAGGCAGTTTTGCGATCAACGCACCGGAACCGAAATTCGCTATCACCGGAGCTATAACAACTCCTAAAGAGACCAACAACATTATCAGATGGGCCCTTAGAGTCTTAACAACCTTATTTTTAGTCGCGATGGAAATGCTGTTGGTGACAATTTCATTAAAGACGAACATGACAAGCAGCCTGCCTGTCAGTTCGGATATGGCCGGCCATGTCGCGATGAGCCCAAAGGTTGCGCCGTTACCTATTATCCTGAGCATGCCGACGCTTCCCAGAAGAAGCAGCCAGTTGAAAAGATACGGCGTTCCGGCTATCAGCGAACCACTAATCACTTTTAAGTGCCTGCCGGAAGAGACTATCGACCTGGCATTGGCAAAATGGTAAATTATGAAGGCAAGCGCCGATATAAGATTACTTAACATCAAGAGCTGGACCCACGATGCCGGCGCCTGTAAAAGCTCAAACCTGCTCGATGAAGCCGCCAGAAGACCCGAAACCAGGACATTTTGGAAAACCTCAGCTGCCGTAAGGTGTCTGCCGGCCAGGACAAATTTCAAAACTTCGGCGATAAGGACGCCTATTAATCCTACCGCGAGGAACGCGTAACTAAAACCCGCATTCAGAGGGTTGGCCATCCCAAGATAATATATCTTCATCGCGGCGCCTAAAGTCATTACCACAACTATGCCGTAGAGAATATCCCTGCCAATGCCGGATAGGGCCGGTTTCTTCTCCTCCGGAGCGGGCTTTTTACCAAAGAGCATACCGGCAATCGCCGCTATAAGCGCCAGTATAAGTCCCGCTAAAAGGACCAGCCCGGCTTTTATCGCTATAACGTACTTCTGCAGGAACGTCAATTTGTAAAAATTAAGATCGAAATAAATTATTCCTTCGAGGCGTTTCTTGCTGTCTTTCGGACTGACTACAAAAACGACTTCAGTAAGCTTTCCTATCCTCTCCCAATCCACCTGCTCATTTATATAGCTCCATCCCGATTCTTCCAGATGTACCGGCGCGCTTTGCACCCCCCTATCGCCCTTTATCTCAAGCTTAACCGTAACCTCATCGAGTTGAACGGGATTCTGCACTTTTACGCCGGCCTTGACCGCGTCAACTATGTCTGCCCTGAACTTAGCGGGATAAGTCTTCGTCCAAAGGCCAACGATGGCCCCGGGGAATATCGTATAGTCGAATTTAAATACATTTTTCTTGAGCGACGCGTCGGCCTCGGTATCGACGCCTCCTATCGCGGGGCCGATATTAAACATCCCGTTCTCTTCGGCCTCCAGTATACTAAAACCGGTCGGATCGTTTACCGCGGCAAGACGCTCCTCGGCACCGGCAAGCGGTAAAATAAATCCGGCCGATAGCGTAATCAGGGTATATGCAGTAAGACAACCGACACGAATAACGTTTTTGAACAAAGTTTTATTGCCCTGCCCCATAAAGATCGCTCCTAGTTTATTCAGCCATATTGTATGCTAAGTGCCGATATCCCTGATATCGGCCTGTATTTTTTAAACTCTTATTTGACAACTATATTAAGAACCGTATCCTTGGCCAAATCTTTCTTCACGCCTTTATTCGGAACGCGCACAAGGCCGAAGTCATCGACCTTGACGGTCATTTTATAAGTGCCTGGATCCTTCGGCGCCTGCCAGACTTTAACGTCCGTCTCTTTATCATCGGCAAAATTGCCGCCATCGACGGACCATCTCAAGCTCAGCAGGTCTTTTTCGGTCTCTTCCTTTATCATCTTCGGAAGGCGCGACTGGTCGTCCTTATCAATCGTATATTCATTAAACCTGTCCTCGTCCACCAGCCCCTGAAGGGCAAATTGTATCTTGGCGCCTTTATTCACTTCTATCTGCTGTTGGCCGCCTTCTGTCATTGTGATCGCGATAGCTCCTTTTTCCCCTGAAGAACCGGCCACCGTCGGCACTATCTTAACGTCGATGCTCTGGTAAGGGTCCCATACTTTATAAGTCTCGGTAGCGTCGGTCCCGAACGCGGGAGCGGTCTTATTCTTCCTTATCTCTTTGATATCATCCGTAATCATCCGCGCGGTATAGGAATAACTGCTGGAGGGTTCTACCTTCTTCAGCGCATCCCCGGCAGAGTCGTAATTTTTGGCCCCATAGTAAAGCATCGCCATTAGCACTCTGGCATAATCGCCGGTATCCTTCCTGTAATATTTATCGATGATGGACTGGATGCTCTCTATTGCCTTATCGCGGGGCAAATTCTCATAATAGACTCTCGCGAGCATTTCAAAGGCCTTATCGAACCATGCGCTCGTTTTATACTTCTCGAGGAAACCTTCCAGCTGCGATATGGTCTTTATGTGGTCCTTCATATAATACGAGGAGAGCGCGAGCTTGTAGCTGCAATAATCGGCGGGCGGCAGGTCGGAATATTTCTCCATATAAAGACTGTAATATTTCTTCGCCTCTCTATATTTTCCGGCCGTGAAATATTTTTCCCCTACCTCCATTATCCTGGCTCCCATCTCCTCCTTATTATAATAGGCCGGGGCCGAGGCCATATATTGCTCGTACAGATTGGCAGCCGCCTTCATATCGTTTTGCTCAAAATACTGGTCAGCCGATATCCTTAGCTCATCCAGCACTTCCCTTGCTGTTTCGGGATCGACTTTTGAGGCGTAAAGGATCTTTAATTTTATGGCATATTTCGAAAGACCGAGCCTCTTCAGCTTTTCAAAAATATTTTCAAGTTCATTCTTATTGGCTTTCGCGTCATCGCTGTATTTCGCGATCTGCGAGGCGATGAGGTCAAAGACCGCATCCGACTTCTGGGGCTGGAACTTTTCCTTAAACACGAGGAATTTCAACAGATTATTATCGATAGCGAGACCCTTCGATCTGGTAGAGGTTCCTACGGTATCCAGGCACTCGATGGCCTCGTTAAAATATTTATCGCTCACCGACATATACAAGCGCCCGGCCTCGATATCATTATCTTTAGAAAGGGCCGAAAGCTGGTCGATCCTTGCCAGCGCGATGGCATAGTTAAGGTAGTCTTTGTTATTGACCTCAGCGCCCCCGGCAAGCGCCGTCCTGGCGTCGGCCACGAACTTTTCATAATTTTCGTAAGAGCAATGTTCGGAGAAAGCGTCCTCGATAAGGTTTCGCAGGGCCGCCTCATCCTTGGATGAGATTATGTCCTGGATAATGCCGTTGCACTTGCAGGGCGGTATAACTTTTTTCTGCGCGTCTGTAGCCGTCAGGTCTTCCTTGGGTTCTTCCTGCGAATACGCGGCGGAAAACGCCAGAGCGGCAGTTAAAACAAACGCAAGCACCGCTATTGTAATCGATTTCGAGTTACTCATAAAGGTCACCCTTTCTTCTTGGTAAATCCCGCTTTCACCAGCGCATCCTGAACATACTTATTCTTCATAAAATTATTCCAGATAAATCCCGTGCGAAAATTCTCTATGGGCAATAGTATCATCCCCACCCCTATTCCATAATAGGTAGGGGCATACCAATTCATATCGAAATTGAAAGAGTCTTTAAGGCCGTACTGCCCCCAGAGCCTGGGATGCGTCATATACATATATTTTAACGCGGATGTCGATAAATAAGGAGTAAAAACTATGGATCCGGCAGGGCCGGTCGGAGATACGGTGCCGTCATATTGCGGTTCGCCGCTTCCTGTAGGGGGAATGCCGAAATGCATTACGTAACCGCCCGGCCTGGCCATAGATGTTATGCCCCAGCTGTTCGGGCCATACCCTTTAAAATTATCGGCATTGTCAATGCAAAACTGCCTGTTAGCCAGGGTGGCATTCGTGGAATTTTCAAACCAGTCGATCCCCTGTTTATCGGCCATATTTCGCAGATCAAACCAGAGATGAGCGTACTGATAAGAGAAGAGAGCTCCGTGCCATGTGAATATGAACGGCTTGCCTGTCTCATAGGCTGCCGAATGCCTGGTCCATGCATAGAATACTTCCGGACCGGTAGGGAATGTCGGAGAGCCTATGGCGAGCAGGCTGACAAGTATGGCCTCATCCGTATAAAAGTCCCAATATGAATCCAGGAACCCCCGCTCAGGAGACCAACCCATAGAAAAATTATTGAACCACGGCCCCTTCTCCTGGCATAAGAACTTCCCCCACTCGACCCTTTTATATATCTCCTCGGCCTTCTGTTTAATTTCACCGCCAAAATATTCGCCGGAGGCGATGGCGCCGCAAATCAGTATCGCCGTATCGACCGTCGATATCTCGCTCTTTCCGGCGCGCTTTGCCGTATGCATATTTAAAAAATGATAGAAGAACCCGAATCTGCCTTCCGCGAGGGCTTCCTCCTCCGGCGATTTGGGCAGAAAGGTATTAAGCGCCGTCAAAACTCTCTTCCTGGCCTCATCTTTGTCCAGCCATCCTCTTTCCGCTCCTATACATAGCGCGGCAAGCCCTATTCCGGTAGAGGCTATACTGGCGTCGCCTCCGCCGGATGTATCGGCAAAGAGCCCTGTATCCGGGTCCTGATGTTCTTTAAAAAATTCAAAGGCTTTCTTCTCTATCAAATTTAAAAATTCGTCATCGGTAATCGGCTGGACGCCGCAGTCGATAAGCGCTCCCGTGGCCTTCTCGTTTCCCATTATATCGGTGGCGACAGCTCTCAGCTGATAGCTATAGAGCTCTCTGGAGTTATCCGGCTGCCAATCCGTCTTGTGAACATTGCCGCTTATATCGTAGTCTATGCCTATGGTCCTCCAGGTATGCCCCTTGTCCACGGAATATTCAAACCTGACACTCTCTAAAAAAGGGTTTTGATAAAAACTCTCGGCGCTTATTTCAAGCTCATTGACGCCGTTAAAGGTGATACAATTCTTTGCGCTTTTGCCGTTGACTTTAAACGATGCCTCGTCGGGGGGCTTTATCTCTTTGATGTCCTCAGGCTTACGGGAAAACGTGTCACCCTCCGGGCGACTGCCAAAAAGGATGTCGTCAATATATACCACGCCTTTCTTATCACCCGCTTTATTTTCAAATACGAAAACAAGTTCCAGCATTTTCGACCAATCGGTTATTTTATTGAACACCTTAAGGGGTATGACCACCTTGTTCCACTCCCTCGATATTATTCCGCCGTTAATGTAGGCATTCGCATAAACATAACTGGTTATATCCTGGCCGTATGTAAATATCCCGTCTCCATTTACGTCCTGATGCAGTTCTATCTTAATGTCGCTGACTTCCGGCACGCCTTTTATCCAGAATGATAAATAATTATATTCCGTAAGGTTGAGAGATTCCGTAGAGCCGGTCTTGCCCGGGATCTCTTTGCCCAGCTTTATCCAGTAAAAAGTATATTCGCCCAGCCTTTCAACGTCATAATCGAGCATCACCGCGCTTCCGGTATTACCTCTCACATAGCCTTCATCCTGGATCATGGCCGCAAAGACCGTGCCGGGCTTATTATCATCCCCTCCGGAAAGTCCGCCGAGATTCGTATACAGGGAGCCGCCGTTGTAGTCGGCTAAAATTATTGGCTTAATGAACTTGGTGGGTTTCTGCGGAAGCCCCTGGGCTATCGCTACGCTATTTAGAATTATACCGCAGATTATCTGGAGAGAGGTAACGGCAACTATCTTTTTTAATGCCGGAATGAGTCTCATGAAGAGCTTCCTTATACATGATATAAGGATGGGCGCGGAAGTTATCCGCGCCCATCGAATTTTTAATAACTGTTACTTGTTCTTCGTGAATCTAATGTCATCTATATAGACGACACCTTTCTTATTCGAAGCTATCCTGTCTTCGAATACGATAACAAACTCCGACAGGTTTGACAGATCCGTTATCCCTTTGAAGTCCTTAAGCGGAATAACGATATCCTGCCAGGCGTCGGTGATGTTGGTAACGTAATAACGCCCTACCTGCTTGGAGGCGTTCTTCAGCTCTACCTTAAATACAGTGGTATAGCCGATCTTACCGTCACCCTTTATCCATAGAGCGATATTATCGTACTTCGAAGCATCGAAGTTCTGCAGGAACATCCAGAACCCGTTATACGCGGGATTCTTCGAATCGACCGAATAGTCCAGCTTCATCGCGAAACCCGTAGTGCCGTGCCTGTTTACAGTGTCAAACGACTCGCTGCACCCCTGAGAGAAATCTGTGGGATCCTTGCTCCACGCTCCAAAGTCCCCGCCTATATTATTAGGCTTTTCTCCGGTATTAAAATCAGCGATCATAAACTCGCTTCCGCCAGCCACCGCATCGGCTGCGCTGGAAACGCCGGCCGCTAAAGCTACCGCCGCGGCCACTAACATTGCGGCAAAAACCAATTTCTTTGCCATGACCTCCTCCTTTCGTTTTTCTACATTAAATATACTATATGGTCGATTAAAATCAGGTTAATGGCAAATTAAAAAAAATTAATCTTAGGCGGCGGGAAAAAACACAATAAAAGCGGTGCCCAGGCCGGGAGAGCTTTCAACCCCTATCTTGCCTCCATGCGCGTCCACTACCGATTTAACTATGCTGAGTCCCAGTCCGAACCCCTGTCCGGCCCTGGATTTATCCGCTCGATAGAAGCGGTCGAATATCCTATCTATCTGGTCAGCGGCAATACCGCGCCCTGTATCCTGTATCTTTATTCTTACGCCTTCTTTTTCCTGGCGCACGCTTATAGTCACCTTACCGCCCTCCGGCGTATACTTTATGGCGTTATCGAGCAGGTTGAGAAAGAGCTGCTTCAGCTGCCGTTCATCGCCTTTTAAGGTTATGCCCTCATCATGCGATAAGCTGATCTCTATGCGTTTCTCGTCAGCAAGCTTCTTTATACTGTTAAGAGCGCTCTGTACCAGAAGATTGAGATCAAGCGCTTTTCTATCAGGTATTATATTCTGCGCCTCAAAGCTCGCCAGCATAAGCATGTTATCGGCAAGCCTGATTATCTTATTTACTTCCTCGAGGCTCGAGCGTAACACCGCTTCATATTCCTCCTGCCGGCGCAGCTTCTTCAGGGAGACCTCGAACTCGCCTTTCATGATAGTAAGCGGGGTCTTGAGATCGTGAGAGAGGTCCTCGGATAGCCTCTTCTGGGAAGCGAAGGCATGGTCAAGGCGCTCAAGCATATCATTGAACGTATCGGCAAGCTTATCTATCTCATCGCGTGTCCCGGGCACCTTCAGCTTTAATTTCATATTCTCGGCCGTGATGCCATGGATCGTCTTTATCATGCTATCGACCGGCCGCAGCGTCATCTTGGCCAGAAGGGCCCCTATTATGCCTGTCAGAAAGACCGTCAATGGAAAAAGTATGAAGAGCGCGAACTTCATCGTATCGAGAGTTGTCTGTATAGAGGTAAGGGGGCTCGCAACCTGAACGACATACTCGACCTGGGCATTTTTAACGGCAGGGGTCACGAAGACCCTGAATTTCACTATCTTTTTTGTCGGGAACGAAGGCGTGAGCGTATCGAACATGCTATTCCCGTATAGCACATATATAAGGCTTTCTTCTGAAATGCTGGCTATGCCCTGGGTGCTCTTCGAGGAGGCCACAACCGTACCGTTCGGATCGTAAATCTGCACGATAATATCGAGGAGTTTGGGGTCTTTCGAGCGTTCCTGGACCCAGCGCTGGGCTATTGTGGCAAAATTAATATTACCCTGGCTATCATCTACTCTGGCGCCGAAACGGTTCGGGCCCAGCCTCTCGGCCTCCCAATACGTTCCTATGGCGTGGACTATGCCTTCCGCCTTGGAGCGCAATAGCGTATCCATATTCTCATACAGGCTCCGGCTGACATAGTGATACAGGATGGCGCTGAAAGCGGAAAGCGTGAGAGCCAGCACCGCCATGTAAACGATCGTCATTTTGAAGCGTATCGACCTATAAAACATGCGTCGGCTCTATTCTTCTTTTAATATATATCCCCTGCCGCGGACCGTATGGATAAGCTTCTTCTTAAATCCTGAATCGATCTTGTTGCGGAGATAATTAATGTAAACATCTATAACGTTTGTGAAAGTATCGAAATCTATATCCCAGACGTGCTCGGATATCATCGTACGCGTGACGATGGACCCTTCATTGCGCATCAGGTATTCAAGCAGGGAATATTCTTTGGCGGTAAGTTCGATCTCTTTAGATCCTCTTATCACCTTATGGGTGAGGAGATCAAGCTCGAGATCGGCGATCTTAAGCTTCGTAGGGGCCTGGGTCTCTTTCTTCCTGAGGATCGCGCGGATCCTGGCCAGGAGCTCCTCGAAAGCGAAAGGCTTGGTGAGATAATCGTCGGCTCCCGAATCGAGCCCGAGGACTTTATCCTTTACGGTCTCCTTCGCGGTAAGCATTATGACGCGGGATTTTACCTTGGCCTCTTTAAGTTTTTTACAGAGAGTGAGCCCGTCGAGCTTGGGGAGCATCAGGTCAAGGAGGATCAAGTCATAATCATTGGTCTTGGCTAGAAACAGGCCTTCTTCGCCGTCATAAGCGGTATCTACGGCATAACCTTCTTCTTTAAGGCCGCGTCTTATAAAGTCGGCTATCTTCTTCTCGTCTTCCACCACTAATATTCGCATCTACTTCGTCACCGCTTTTACGCTACTGCCTCTTTATAAGAGCGTTCACCTTGTTTATGAAAGCCGCGACCGCCTCCTGGGCCGTCTTCTTTCCTCCGAACAGAAGATCTAATTCCGGTATTATATACATCTCCTTGGCCTCCCGCCATACGGGGGTAAAGGGATCATATACTACATATTTCATGGCCCCATCCAACATCTTCTTATTATACGGGACCTTGCCGTCGTTTGCCCAAAGGTTGCTCATCGCGATCGACATTATCGCGGGCTGCGCGAGGCCCGTCTCGGCAAGCTTCATCTGGGCGTTTCTCCCGGCCAGGGCTTTTATCACCTCGAATGCCTCCTTAGGATGCTTTGAGCCCTTTAATATGCAATATCCTGACCCGCCTGTGCCGAAACCGCGTTTACCGGTGGGCCCCTTAGGGAACATGGCGACATCCCACTCGAAGTCCTGTATCTTGCGCAGCCCCGGCGTCTCCCATATACCTGAGGCGAACATCGCCAGCCGTCCCGTCATAAACATCCCCTGCACGCCCATGGCCAGGTTCGTCATAGCGGTGGTCGAAGGCTGTACGTTGTATTTATTAATAAGGTCGGAATAAAACTGGAGGCCCTCTACCGATTCCTTGGAATTTAACGTGCAAACTGTCGGGTTCTTTACATCGTCCACCAGGCTGCCATCGAAAGAGTATACGAAGTTCATCCATGCCCATGCATAAAAACCATATTGAATGACCCGGCCGTCACTATCGACCTTGGTAAGCTTCTTCGCCTTATCGAGCATGTCATTCATATCCCAATCATCTGTTGGATATGGCACTTTAACTTCATCGAATAATTTCTTATTGTAATATACGCACGCGAAAGGCGCCGTATCCCGGGGCACGGCATAGAGCTTATCCTTCACCGTAAAACGGCTTATTATTTGGGGGTAAAAATCTTTCAGGTCGAACTCCGGATCGCCGCCGATATAAGGCGTGAGATCGAGGAGGACATTCTTCGACTGGAATGTCACAAAGAGGTCCACTTCGGTGCAGATGATATCGGGCTCGGCGCGGCCCGCTATGCGCGTCAGAAGCTTATCGACATATCCCCTGTAAGGAGTATGCTCAAGCCTCACCATTATATCGGGGTGCGCCTTCTGCCACTGGCTTATTATCTCTGTGGTTATATTGACTTCGTCGGGAGATCCCCAGAAAGCGACTTTTATTTCGACAGGCGATTTACCTTCGGGAGTTTTTCCGCTGTCGGCCTTGGCATGGTCGGGAGCGCACCCGGCGAGACATAACGAAAAAGAAAGGATCGGAAATAACAATATAGTTATAAGCTTATTAGGCCTCATTTTTTGTCCCCCTATATATTTTAAGTATTACATGAAGAGGTAGCACTTGAAATATACGGTTGTGAGGAAATCGTCTATATTGTAAAACTGGTTCCCTCTCCAACCGACATCGACTCTTATTATGCCGGGAGCGTAATATTCGAGGCCGGCAAGCAACCCGATGTTATCAAAATCTGACATATTAACACCAGTGGAGAGATCGAGCCCGCCCTGAACCCACAATTTGTCATAGACCCTATACTGGGCCCTGTTCTCCGAGATGATCGCAATCGCGGTGACATCGAATGGAAACGGCAGCGGAGCGCTCCCTGTCCATCCGGGCGGAACGAGAAAATTGCCATTATCTTCGGAGCGGGTATGACCGTATATGTATTTTAACATAGCGTAGGCGTTAAGACGGTCGTTGAAGTCGCGGCCGATCCTTGCCCATATCTCATACTTTTCATATGTGTTGCTGAAAGGAGAATATATATCGAGCGAATAGCTGAAGCGCCCGGTGTAACTGGTCTTCATATCCTTTGATTTAAACCTTAGTTCGGTGGCGCCGAAGTAGTGGTCCGGGGAGTTTGCCCAGTCGCAATCGAAATGATTGGATTTAAAATACTCTCCCTGCACAAAGACCTCAAACCTCGGGTTCGGCGCAAGCGCCTGATTAATATAATACGTGCTCCTCATCTCCGTAGCCTGATGGAAGTTAAACCTGGGATCGATCATTTTGTAATCTACGTTTGAATACCTGTAACCGACGTTGGACGTATACAGCCAGTTAAGCGGCTGTATCTTCGCAGTGGTTATGAACATTATATCGTTCTGGAACCATCTCGAGACTTTAAGATCGATAAATTTAGGATAGTACTCTCTATAGACATCGCGGTAATCTATAGTATACCTTATCTGCCCTTTGATATCCTGCGCGGACTCCTTCGGATCGCTTAGCGTAAATTCCGTTCCGTAAGCCCTTACGAAGAGCGGCTGCACTATGCTTCTAAAATCAACCGGCTGAAACTCGGAGTGATTGCCTATCCAGTAGCTGTTAAAGTCGCTATAGGTATGCTGCATCTCCTTAAACATTGTTATATATGCGTCGATTGGCTTCGGTTCCTGATATATTTCAACCCTTTGTCCCACTCCCAAAGCAGGGCTCTTCATAATGTAATCGACCGGCCGGAACCCTCCGAATGTGGTATATGACGCCTCAGCGCCTATCTTATTAGGGTCTATCCTCTTTAATTGATATATCTCTTCGGGCGTCTCGACTGTAGGCACATCTATCTTCTTTTCGACGGGCTGGACTACGTTGATCTCTTCTTTGGCAGCCGGCGCCGGCGGATCTTGTGGAACGGCGGGTGCAGGAGGATCCTGCGGAGCGGTAGGCGCGGGAGGATCCTGCGGATCATAAGGTGCGGGATAATGCTGTCGGGTACCGGGCGCAGGAGCATCCTGCGGAGTATTAGGTGTAAGGGTATCCTGCGGATCATCCTGCGCGGAAGTATCCCGCACGAGAGCGTCTTCGGCTAAAGCGGATCCGATTATGGCAAAGCTGAAAAGAAATGAAATTATCGCAATAACCGCAAACACATATGAAGCCCTCGCTCTTCGCATGTCATCTCTCCTGGTTTTCCGCTGTACAGCGATAATCCCGATATTAGGGTTATATTATCATACAGAGACTATTTGTCAACGGGTATCTGGCTCTGTGAATTTACAGGTGTCTCCTTCGTCATACACAGGTCGATCCATCTTTTTATAGCGTCTAATTTCATAAATTTCTTCCAGATAAGCTCTGAGCGGAAATTTTCGACCATCACAAGGGTGATCCCCACATCTATGCCCAAATTTTCCTCGGCCCACCAGCCCTTATCCAGGTTAAAAGCGTCTTTAAAACCGTATCTCCCATATAAAAAGTTTCTATAATTATCATATAGATATTTCAGCCCGCTCAAAGACGCCTGAGAGTCGAATACGATCGAGCCGGCCATTCCACATGGAGCTATGGTGCCGTCATTTAACCCTTCACCGGGTTTCGCGCCGTATCCTCTGTAACCATCCGGACCAAGAGAAGCGGTAAGGCCCCAGGAATTCTCTCCATAAGTCTTATGTTCTGAGGCATTATCGATACAGAACTCTCGATTTGCCTTCGTAGCATTTACAGAGTTCTCAAAATAGTTAATCTTGCCGTCATACAGGTCGCGAAAATCGATCCAGGCATGCGGATACTGGTACGTGAAGAGGCTGCCCGTAATACAATATACGATATCATAGTCTTTATACGAATCCGCCTCTCTCCTCCAGGCCCTCCATGCTTCTTTCGGGATAGGGTGGGTCGGAGAACCTATGGCGAGAGCGTATAATAGCATGCCTTCATTATAGGAATCCCAATAATACCACAAAAAACCCGATTCCGGCTTCCAACCCATACACATGACGGACTTACCGTTCATCATCCAGGGCCAGTCCACCCGCTCATAAAGTTGATGCGCTATCTCTTCGGCCTCGGTACCTTTAAAATATTCACCAGCGAATAACGCGCCGGCCAGAAAAAGGGCGGTATCTATAGATGATAATTCCGAGCTCCAGGTCCTGGATCCCGTGCGCATATCGAGGAAATGGTAGAAAAAGCCGTGTTCGTTCGGCACGTCGTCCCTGAAAGTCCTGAGCGTCCTGATGACCCGCTCATAGGCCTTGTCGCCGTCAATCCATCCCCTAGATTCCCCTATACACATGGCGGCCAGGCTGAAACCGACGGCCGCGACGCTGCAGGGAGCTCCGGGACGGGAACTGTCTTTTACGAGTCCGTTCTTGGGGTTCGCCTGTTCGGCGAAATAGAGAATGCTGTCATATTGGAGTTTATCCAGGAACTCTTCATCGTGTGTGGCCGCTTCATTTATTGGCATAATGGTCAGCGGGAGCCAAAGCGAAAGCACTAAGACGGAGATAAATGTTTTCTTCATGTCTTATATTTGGAGAGTACCTCATCTATCACCTTGACTATGTCTTTCAGCCGCCGCGCGTCCTCTCCTTTTATCTGAGGCTCGATGAACCCTATTCTCTCGTCGAGCGCCTTACCGGCTGTCTTTATCTTGACGAAATCTGCCTGCAGGGAGTCCACCATCTCCTCAAGCGCGGTGGAGGCCTCTTTCATCTCGTCGCCTTTTCGCACCCTGAAGCTGACGGAAAGGTCTCCGTCACGTATAGACTCGGCCGATTTTTCTATCCTGTACATCGGGCCGGCTATCTTATGGGAAATAAATATGCCGGCGATGAATATTATGACGGCGAGCACTGCTATCTTCGGGAAGAGAGAGTGGTTAACCGCCTTCAGAGCGTTCTTAAGAGCGTCCTGTTGCTGGGCGCTCAACAGTTCCGCCTCCCTGAATATCTTTTCAAGACGATAGTCGCCTTTCCTGTATCGAACGTCTTCATAATCAGTTATGCGTTTGGCAGTCTCGAGATTTTGCGAGACTTTAAATTGGGAGAAATTCTCTATGATCGAACCCCACATGCCGAAATAGATACCTACACCGCTGGCGATCATCACTACGGCAAGTATAGCGACTATCGATAGGGTGTATCTTAGCTGGAACTTTCTATTTATGAAATAATTTCTTCTTTTAGGCATCTTTGGCATTTTATCTCCTAGTTTATTCTGCCATAGTGATAGCTAAGTGCCGATGTCTCTGACATCGGCCTTATATTTGTATATAAGTATATCATATAACGGCAAATAGGCAATATCTCAGCCCCGGCGAAAATATTCTTCGGGTCCTCACATACCGATACCACAAATTTTTTAGGGGTCCTGCCGCTCTTTCGCCTTTTTTCCTATGCGAGGCTGTGTCCGACTCTTGCACGTAACACTAGTCGATCGTGATAAGCCCCACTACGTACCGCCTCTTATTCGAAAAAAGGCTGGAAAGAGCGTCACCCCTAAAAAATCCCTGCTGCCGTCATAGCCGCCATGATATTTTCGCCTTCGCTCTCCAAATAGAAAAGAGGCGTAGGGCTTTCCCTACGCCTCTTCTTAATATATGGTCTACAGTGTTACAGCGACTTAAGAGCTGCCTGCGCAGCCTTATAGGCTTCAACAGCCTCGGCCATATCGACAGGCCTGATCTTCGGCAGTATTGTTATCATACCTTTCCTTAGATCTTCTAAGGTAAACGGCGTAAAATTAGGATCCTTTGTAGCGATCCTGTTTAAACATTCGAGTATCTTTTCATCACCGAGATCATATGCGATCCTGAGCGCAAGATCATACAATCCAATGACCGGGATATACCTGTTATCAGGATTCTGCACATTGATTACCTTGCCGAGGTCCTTCAAGCCTTCCGTGCCTATCTCCCTCAAAGTCACGTCCCCGGCTATCGTAACAATCGCGTATGGCCCTTTCAAATTTCCAGCTTGCGCTTTGGCCGCTTCGTAAAGAGCCTTACCTGTGCCGCGAACTTCTATTATCGCCTCATTCATGTATTTTTTTACGGCAACCTCACCCGCGTGCGCTACATGAGTTGTATCCACCGTCGGATCTATCGCCGTATCGTAGAGTATCAGCACCTGTTTGTTTTTCGTCAACTCAGTATTGACCCCAAGTCCGACGAGAGTCTGGTGAAGCGCTGCCGCGTCATTTTTAACATAGGTATCGTAAATATACTCCTCACGTGCGGCCTCCGGCTTATTCGCTGCTGCCCTAGGTGTTATCGTCATTTCTACTACGCGCGGGCCTGTGATCGCCTCTTTGAACGACTCTTTAAGCATAGTCCTGTTCTCTTGCGAATCCTGTAAGCGAAGGAAGATGCCCATCGCGCCCTGGACGCTTTGTCCTGCCTCGTCCGTTCTCGGCTCTGTCAATGCCCTATAGGATGCCTCCGCGAAAAGGTCCCTCACCATATTCGAGCTTACATTATTCAGGTAGCCTTTGGCGAATCCGATCGCGGGCCTGCCCGGGAGCATCTTCTCAGGAACGAATGAAATTATGAACGGCAGATACTTTTGCGGCTGCGCCAGGACCTGCTGATAACTGATATGCTGGTCGCCGGTACCCTGCATAACCCATTCGATGCCGAGTTTTACAAGAGCCTCCCGTAATTCATAGAACTTCTCGCCTTCCAGATATATGAACGGCACGAACTTACGATTCTCCTTCTCGGCAAATTTGACAGCCTTAAATATAGTCTTGGCCAGTGTCCGCATATCAGTTACATTATCAGGAAGCCCTAACTCTTCAATATTAGAGATAAGTTTGCCGCGCTTGGCGTCATCCTGTATGTTAGCAACTTCTGCCTGTATAGCTTTAGGGCCTGCCTCTTGAAAAAGACCCATCTTCTGTTCTAATAGCCCTTTGCCGAGTTCTACATACGGCTGCCGCAAATAGAGATTGCGCTGTATGATCCTCGTTGCCGGATTATTCAGATTATTGATATCGACATCGGCCCACGTATATCCTTCGCGCGCCAACGCTCTATCTATGAGCCTCGTCCCGACGGTGTATGTGGTGCCATAGAATGTTGTAGACAGCCTTCCGAGCTCTATAGCCAAATTTTCTTTTGTCTTGGCTGCCGCTGTACCGCTATAAAGCGCGGGCACTTTAAAGAGATCGCAGCCTTTCATATCGAGTTCTGCTCCGGTAATATCCACGACAAGCCGTTTCGATTTACCGGAATAGTTAGCTTTTTGGTATTCCCAATTACTCGCTTTAACGGCGACCAGATTAGCGAAACCTTCCTGCCAGATAGATTCGTTAAAGTTCTGCTCTATGGACTTACCGAACCAGAATAGCTCGTTCGGAACGACCAGAGCTATATCGGTGATCCCTTCGTCGAGTATCTTCTTCGCGAGACTATTAGCCAGATGCGTACCGTTACGGACTTCATTTATGCCGTTATACCGGCTCTGCCAATACGCCATTATCTCTTCATCGGTCATATTATGATATGCCAGGAAGGTCATCATATGAAGGTCCGCTGTCCAGCGTCCGCCGACATTGTCGAACATCGCGCCGAATCCGGGCGCGTATTTTTCACCCAGCTCCTTATCGAGGCCCGAGTTTTTAATAAAGGCCGCGAGACGGCTCTGTGAGGGCCTATCGGTAGTCTCAAAGAACATGTTTCCCAATACAACACGGAACACATTTCTCACCTGTTCATAGTCTGTCTTGAATCCCGGAACGGCTTTCAGATTATTCGTAAGGAGCGTCAAACTGAATCCCTTAAAGAGATCCGCGCCCTTCCGTTCGACGCCATTCTCGAAATTTATATCATGCAATGTATTAAAGAAGGTGTCGGAGAACTGTTCGCCGTTAAGGCCCTGCTTCTCGGCTATCTTCTTAAGGAGCGTGTAGAAGATTTCGCTGAATATCATCATCGTCTCATCGGTGGAGCCTGATTTCGAGCTCGGGATCACCGCAATCTGGTCCCAGTCGGCACCAAGCCCTGCCAACACTTTACCAAGCGCTTCTTCGTAATTCTTACCCAGCTCGTATTCGCCTACGACCATTCCGGTTTCCGTATCGATCACCTGAAAGACTTCAGCGATACCCTGGAACGGCGTGTGCTGGCCGCCAATACCCGGTTTTATTACATATTTTATATTCTTACCTAATATTTGCGCGCGTCTGGCAAAGAAATCTCTCATATCCTTAATGGTAGCTAGAAATTGCTTTCCTTTATCGACATAATAACCCTGGATGCCTTCGCCCTCTGTGGCGAACGATCCATCGATTACCGCCCCTTCTTCGACACCATACCCGATGTTGGCGGTCTTGCCTTCCTTATTATATCCTGCTTTCAGGAAGCCGGCCGCGAGCGCCTTATCGCCTTTTGCGTCGAGAGGCGTGTGCAGTTTCTTTCCGCCCTCTACAGCACCTGCAGTCTCTGTTTTGGATCTCTCTGCATTAAGCGCCATCAATACAAGGGCCGCCTGACGCAATACGTTGACTGCCGCAGCATCCTTAGCTTCCATATAGACACGTATGACCGGCTCAGTCCCGGATGAGCGCAGAGCGATCCAACTGCCGTCCTCCATAACAAATTTCATCCCGCCGAATTTAGCAGAATCATATTTTTCGGTTATCTTCTTTCCGGCGAAGGTGGTCTGGTTTACCACAATACCGTTAAAGAATTCTTTAAATAATTTTACGGCATTGTCTTTAACATCTCCGGGTAAACGCTTGTCATCCCGTTCGAAATGAAATTCTGACAGTAATCCTGCCGCCTTCAGTTCATTCTTAATACCTTTTTCATATTCCGCGAGGCTCTTGCCTGTAGTCGCTACAAGTTCAAGCGCTAATATTGCCGGTAAGACACCGTCCTTATCGAGTGTCCAGTCCCAGAATGACTGGCCATAGCTTTCTTCGTAAAATATTACGCCGCCTTTAGCCAAAACGGACGGGGAAAATTTGAATCCTGTGGGCTCTACTTGCGTCTTCTGCCCGAAAAGCATCGCTACTTCGTCCGGGTAGTGACTGGATACGAAGCTTCTGCCCCACAGCACATCTTTACCGCGCAAGTTTCTCGAAGTAACAAGGTAGTGACCAAGTATAGCCGTAAGCCTCCCGGGTATATACTCTTCTCCATTCTCGTTAACCTGGAATCTGTCAGCGTCATTATCGGCTGAACCTCCTATTACTATCGGAGTTCCACCCTGATCCTTTATATCAGCTACCACTTTATCAACTTTCGCTTTAAGAACTTCGAGCTTCTCCAGCGTAGGTTCGTAACTTGCGACGTAAACGCCCTCACCTGGTTTTTCGATCTCAATTATATTTTTTTCTATAGTCTCTTCCGACATTCCGAGACGCTCACAGAGCATCTTCATGGCAAGGCCGGAACTTCCATAAAACGCGCTGTATATGAATGTAACTCTCTTCTCCCTGATCGCCTGTTTTACGGCCTCTACTCTCTCCGGCCCCATATAGTTCAGGACGGCATCAACATAATATCGCGTGGCGTCCATGGCCGCTATTTTGCCGTCGGCCATAAGGCCTTCCACATCTTTTTTGGCTCTATCGTATCCCGGCTTTTCGCGGCCGATCTCCTCCGCAAGTATCGCGCCTATAGCGTCAGTAACTTTAGGCATTGACGGCGCGCCGTCTTCCGCGTTAAATTTAATACCGTTCCACTCATCGCCGTTATGGCTGGCTGTTAAATATAATCCGCCCGCATACCCTTCTCTCTTTATGAGTAAGCTCATGGATGCTATGAGTACCGGAGTAAATTTATTTTCGAATTTATTTAATGTTACCTTTATACCGTATGAGACAAGTATCCGCGCCATCTCTTTTACATATTCAAAATTCCCCGGGCGGTTATCGTAGAATAGGAGCAAGCCCTTCTCCTCGAGTTTCTTCCTGAAATCATCGGTCGTCCCGGAAACGGTCTCATACAATCCTTGAGCTTTCTTTAAATTGTAAAGAGCTATCGATTTCGTTACGAGTCCGATGTTAGGCATAGTAAAGTCCGCCTGCGTGTAACCGTTCGACACAAGGACATCGTACTTCCTTGCAAACTCTCTGTCTTGCGCGGTGATATCAGCCTTGCCTGCTTTAACTTTTTCCGCGGCCTGTCTGAATTGTTCAAATATATCCCATGTCAGCCACCTGACGCCGCTCGTCCCAAACTTCGCGAACTTTGGAAGAGGCTTCTGATAAACTTTGCCCGGTTCATACTCCTTACCGACTTCGAATTGTCTGTTTTCAATCTCCATCTTAGCCCTATTCTGGGCCACATCCCTTAAAGTAAACGCCAACCTCACGTTATAGATCGGGGCTATTTTCTCAACCGCTGCTTCTGTTGCTGAAGAATCTTTCATGTGAGCCTTTTCGTGCTTCACAGCCTCTGCTATGATATCGACGCCGTTTTCCAAAGAGAGCAGATACCTGAAATCGCCTTCATCCATATATATGGCGCGTCTCGTCACGCCCGGATGGAACATCAGATCCGGAACTATGCCGCTTTGTAATAGCTTATCCTTTAAGCCTTTGATAATATAAAATGTGATATTTTCTCCGACGAGGCTCCTCTTGATCAGCTCAAGTTTGGCCTGTTCGCCGTCTTTATTAAAATCAGCGATATTTATTCCTGCTACTTTCTTATCCCCCATGAATGGACGATAATCTCTTTCGGTAGAAAGGGTGTAAACAACGCTGCCGTTTCCATTATCGGAATCAAATCTTCGCGCAATTATTCCGTTCAGGCTATATTCCTGGGCGGCCTTGACTCTGTCATAATTAGCATTTCCGAGAGTCCTCGTGCCATGTTCTTCCGCCGAGACACCTTCGCCGTTACCGCGTATCGCGCCGACGTCCCCATTCGTGCTGCTGGGTTCGATGGTCACTGAGAAATCTTCATTTACAGTGATTCGGGCATCTTTGCTAATGGGTTCTACGGTCACCGAAAGATCCTTATTTATAACGATTCGCACATCTTTAAGGATAGCTTTGTCCCCACTATAGAGCGCTTCAAGCTCTGGATTAGTAGCCCTCAGTTGATTTAGATCTACAATCTGAGAATTTTTGTTTTCTATAACTACGGTGCCGATGAATTTGGCGTCTTTCGCAATTATTTTACCTACGATGGTTAATGATTTCAATTGTATGGTGCTGGCATGCCCGAACGAATCGATAACATTCTGCATTTCATTCCAATAACTCTTCGTATCTTTTTCCTCAAACGGTGGTTCTATAAGAACAAAGCCAGGTGGCGTTACAGCTCCTTCGGAATCTTTCAGCGACCAGCTTCCGGTATCGATCTTAGTATAATAGTCGCTATAGGCCTGAAGCCACATATCATAGCATTTTTTTACCGGTGTAAAGAACTCCGTCCGCGGAACATTAACAAAATAGAGCATCCTTTTGATTCCGTATTTATCAAGCACTGCTTTTACCTTTGGATCGGTATTCAACAGGAAAAATTCATTAAAATGGTGCATAGCGACGCCTATCGCTCCATCAATAGGGGCATACGCACCTTTAGCTTTAGTCACCGGATCCTCTTTCTCCCTAGGTATCAATATAGGCGAGATGATGTCATAGAATTTTTCTTCCGAGATCAATCCCTGTTCCATCAGTTCCCGCATTACGCTATGAATCAATGTAATGTTCATGTAGAACATATTAGTATTGAAAGGCTGTTTATTATTTTCCCCGAGGCCACCTTCCAGTCCGGCACCATAGAACTCTTCGAGCTGGCCGGCTCTTTTGGCCTCCGCCTCTTCCATTTGGTCAGGTATGTAGACAGTCTTGTCTCCTACCTTCTTTATTCTGACGCCGTCCTTGCCGCCCTTCTTATCTATTCCGGTCGCTATAGTCGTCAGTTTCACGATCGGCCACCTATTTCTCACCATGGCCCCGGCAATATTTTCATTGATCCTGCTATTGAGGTTATCTCCATTATAAAAAACCCTGACATGCGTCTTCCCGTCATCGGGAGGTTTCGAGGAATAGGCGTCGTACAGAAAGTAAAAACCCCACTGGCCGTGTCCGCCCGGTTGGCGCCTCTCTTCATCTAAGCCCAATGTTATATTATGAGTCGCCATGTCTATCCAGGGAAGATCGGCCTGCTCGAGCATATCATCGAACACTTTCACCCCGGCGGCCTCAAGCAGATCCTTGTAGCTCCGCTTAAGCTCCACATTAGGGTCAAGACTGTCAAATATACAAACCTTATTTAATAGGTTTTTATACGATTTTTTTGAGTCCTTATTCACAAGCGGCTGGAAATTTATGCCGCCGAATTTTTTATTACCGGCAATATCTGTTGCCGTAGCGGCCAGATATAACTGTAGAAGCTTCGCCTCTGCTATACTTACAAACACTTTATGGCCTTTATAAGTCATAAAATATCCAAAGTCCGTCCCTTTCGCACCCATTTCTACCTTCGGAGACAGACCGTTTTCCACAGCCATCATTTGAAGGAACTTCATGCGTCCAGTACTTTCACCGAGGCCGCCGTCCATTGAGTTAGCGGTTACAACCACCTGTCTTGCCGCTTCGGCGTTCGCTTCGTCATTTTTAAGATCTGAATATTCGAAAGCGCCCAGGATCGTCTCTCTCTCTTTGTCAGAAAGCATCGACGCAAGCAGGAAGTTGCCATCTACAAGCGGATCGAATTTCGGGCTATCAAGCAATTTTCGATCCGTTATGATCCTTAGTTGCTTCCTGCCGCCGGATGAAGTATAACGCACGATATGCTGTTTCCACATACTCCACAGGTACCCTTTGTCTGCAGAGTTCAATTTAGCATTCTTAACCACTATATCAAGGAGCCTCTGGGAAAATTCATTATAATATTCGGTTGTGATCTGGGCAAGTTTATCATCAAGTTTACTTACTTTGTCCGTACTGCCAAGGCCGACGACGAGTTTTTCAAGACGTTGAGCGGCTTCGTGCACTATCCGTTCAGCGCTATTAACGTCATCGGCTACAGATTTTCCGGGAAACATCTTCTTTAGAACCGCGTATTCCGTAAGCTCATGCAGAGCAAGCGCCACTATCAGACGCCGTGACAGCCCGGTATTTTCTTCGAGTAACGCATTGACCGCACCCCACGCGCAGTAGATGGAATTATTATTCACACTGTAATGCCCATAGTTCGAGCCCATTCGTAGCATAGCTATTCCCGGAACTTTCAAGCCCGTTATCTCCTCTTTGGGCTGGACAAGATTTATTTTAAATCCCGATCCAGACTTTAGGACTCCCAAAAGGTTTTCTTTAGTGAAAGCTTTTTCAAATTCGGTGGTATTGAACCCTATCTCTTCGATAGTGCGCACTATATTCTTGATATCGGAATCCTCGAGCCCCTTAATAACGGACTCGAGATCATAAACTATGTCGGCAAATTTGGTATTGATCTTTTGTGCATTTAACATAGCTGAAGGATTATTGGCGTCAAATATCGTCAGAAATTGCGTCCCGGGGGCCTCCATGGAACGGTTAATTACCGCATTAGTAAGGGTGGCGCCATGGGTCTTTTCCCGAATATTCTCGTCCTCAGGGATATCCTCTCCTTCCTCAGACGTATCGGAACCGGCAGCCTTATGCGCTATGTCTACTACAGCAGGCACAGTCAGAGTAGAATATGCCGCGTCGAATGCCGCGATAAATACCTCGGAAGAGATAATAGCTTCTGCCGTATCCTTTGCTTCCGCAATACTACGCCCTGCAGCCTGAGCCGTACGCTCAATAGCCATCCTATAAGCATCTTTCAGCACATTCTTATCATGTGCCATACGATGCTGGCCCATATACTGAAGTGCCTTGTGAAGCCATAGCAATAAGTGTTCTTTTACCCACGCATCTTGAACATCCCCCACCCTATCTTTCAGGCCGGCAAAGTTTTTAAATAGCCTATTGAATTCCTCCGGCTTCAATCCCATCGTCCACGATAGGAGCGCAGGCGCAAGCATGTTCTGTTTCACAGGCTCTTGCGGAGTAGACAGTATATCTTCAAAAGAGGTTCGTTGATTGGTAAGAATCTGAATATATGGAGTGGGAACATCCTTTGTTATGTTCGGGCAAACGACCACGTAAGAGATGCCCTGTTTCTCCAGAAGCTTAGCCATGCCTTCGGAATGGAATCCGCCTGTAACGAGGACAGCTATCTTCTGGTCGGCCTTCTTCATCCCTTCCAGAGTGTTATCCACAAGCGCCTTATCGCGCTTTATGGCAATAGCGTAGAAATCCTCAAGCTTCGTTATGCTGTCCGCGACCGTGGCGGCTGGAGGTTCCGTCTCATAAGCCAAGCCGAATTGTATAGACTTAGCCTTCATGAAATCCGTAAAGCTTTCAGGCGTAAACTCTTCCTTATGTGTCTTATAGTAGTCAAATTCTCCGTTAAGAAGTTTTATATTAATGAGGCCGAGGAGAGTGTCTATGTGACGTGAGAGTTTCTCGAGGGTCCTCTGGTCTTCATTTTCGAATAATTTCTCCTTTATCACGCTCTCGACTTCCTTTATATCATTGAAGAGTTTCTCATTGTCGATCTTCGAATATACTGAGTTATATATTATGTAGTTGCTGAGGTTGGGATAATTCTTCAAAAGCTCTATACCGTTCTTCGCGGCGAGGTTTCTTAGATATTCATAATATTCCGATGAAGCTATCTTGCCGACTTTGAAAGATATCGATTTATTGACAAGCTCCGTCAGAATGTCTTTTGGCAGAACTTTGCTAAATTCATCTATAACGGCGCTTCTCTCTTTATCAGTCACGCTGAAATCTATCTTCTTCTCATATGTAAGGACATTGATCAGTTTAAAAAGATTTTCATACTGCCTTAAATTGATCTTATGCTTCTCGGCCTCAGACTGCAGGAAACGCACATATTCATTGAATTGGATCTTCTTAGATTCATGTTCCCGTGACTTGGCATCCATGGCCTTTAAATCGTCATTGTAGATAAAGCTCTGGAGCTTATTCAGGACAGCTTTTATGCCGTTTAGATATTTCTCAGTCTCTTCTTTTGAAGGATAACTAGCGGTGAAAGCATTGAGGTTCTGGATATAATATTCACGCGTCTCCGCGCCAAAAAGCTTTATCGGGTAGTCTGTAGTGATCGAAAGAAATTCTGGCCCGGTGATCTCGCCCTTCTTCATGAAATAATTGGCGACTTCCTTTCTCACTTCGGCGTCCGGGAATGCCTTAAACCATGAGGTGTCTATAAGGCCGTCGGCTCCTTCGACGGATACGAAACTTAAGGAGTCATTCTTAACGAGACTTTCTATAATTTTCGCTATATTGGACTGGGCTTCATAGTTACAGTGAGCGTCCTGGATGTGGATTATGAGTTTATCGCTCTTGCCTGTGAATTTGGATTTTACAATGCCGTAATCTCTGGATATTATTATATTTTCCGGATTGGTGGTTATTTCTTTAGTTGCAGTTGGGGTATTATCGAGCGCAGCGGCGAAAGCCGGCTGCAATGCTCCCGCCGGCAGGCTCGATAACAAAAATGCGTGGATCAATAAAATCGAAATTGTCTTCTTCCAGAATCTCATATCCCATCCTCCGTTATAATGTTATGTGATTTTGTATTCAATTTTTAACTGGCTTTCTAATAGACTATGCATAATAATATCATATGTAGACACACAAGTCAATAGCTCTATACTAACTTTTTTATATCTTAATTAGGCTGCCATTAATGCAGTCTTTTCAGCTGCATAAGTGTTCTTAAGCGCCTCATAATCTTTTGCCTCTGCTCTTGGCATGAATATAACAATTCTCATCTTCCTGTCATAAGAATCGATTATTGGCGTATACATAGGTTCTTTCCCCGACGCAAGTTCAAGCGTCATATAAAGCAGTTGCGTCAGTTTCACATAGAGCTGATTGCTGGTGCTTTCGCCATATTCGGAGTAAAACTTAATGAGATCTTTAGGGTCAATACCGGCTAAGAACGGCCTGTCGTTATCGTCAACGTTCCTTAATTTAGCGAAGTTCTCGGAGTTTATAGTGTCGCTGGAGGCCATGACTACTACGTTATGCAGATTGGTGCGCGTCTTCCCTGCCTTATCCAGCAATGTGTCGGCCAGCTCTTTGCCGCTCCCGCGGATGATCTCTACGTTATCGAGTCTCATGGACTTTAACGCATCACCTATAGAGTCTATCTCTTTCATAAGCGCGAATATTGCCTGTTTTTGACAACTGTCCTTTATGTTCATGCCGGGTATCCAGTCTGTCTCAAGGCCTATTATAAGCTTCTGATCCTCTCTTTTTGCTCTTCTGGCTAGAACGATCAGTGACCCGACCGTGCTATCTGCTTCGAATTGGGTGAGATTTTTCTTCAGTGATTCGACGGCGGATTTAATTTCCGGCGCAATGCCTTCCTTATCCAAACTTTCAATAGCCCACTCAACCTTCTGTATTATTCCGGCCGTAGTCATTCTTTGATCGAGATTACCGATACTGGGACGGCCTTCCAAGGCCATTCTTGTGTTGGCCAAATTAATAAGGTTATTCCCGGCCTTAATAAACTGCGCCATTCTACTGTTCAGAGAGGATTCTACTATTTCGAATAGCTGGGCGGCATTAGAAACCTGCATCAGTTCCGGCTTATACCAGGTTGCCGCTTCCAGCGATCGATCATTGCCATAGAAAACAACGCCTGCTAACGCATCGGCTCCATATCCAAATTCTATATCGCGAGGGCGCGGTATAATAATGATCTTTTCATATCTCATTACCAAATTATACGGCTGATTAGCGCCTTGTAACTCCTCTAAATATGCCCCTGCTTCTTGGGCGCAATTTTTTCCTGTAAATGTTTTTGTGTTAAATTTCTCTGTCCCTCTATAAATCGGGAATCCTTCTTTAAAAATCGGAAAATCATAAAAGAATAAATGATAATGTAAGCTATTTATGCCCGCTCCGGCCAATAAGCTATTATGCAGAAGCGTGGCCTTTTCATCTCCCATTTGCGCCAAAAACTGCTGCATATCGGCCATGTCTTTCGGCGTCGCCAGCTGTTGGCGCGCCTGCTTCGGGGCGATGATCATATGATATTTCAATATCGGCATGTAATCCATACCGATATACCAATCATCATTCTCCAATTTAATTTCGTCTATTAAATGCCGCGGTTTTACATCTTCATATAGTTTTGTGAAATTAAATTCTGCTGCATCGAAAGAACATACTACAGCATCTTCTCTATGCCACCGATTATCACCGCTAACTTTCATATTATGTGTATTCGATTCAAAATATTCTATTCCGTTAATTTCTTTTTTAGTGGCAGTTATTTCGTCAAGCTGGCCTATGTTAACTTTTATCCCTATCTCGTCCGCGCTCTTCATTTTTTCAGACCATTTGGATTTTAGTTCGGCTGCACCCAACTTTTGCTCTGTCCCTTTCGCAGTAGGAACTACCGGCGCGTTCATATTTATAATCAATTTCGCCAACGAACCATTGCTGAGAACATGGGAGATATATTGGCCTTTTATAGCCATGTTATTATTAAGGCATTCGACAATATAGTTTATCTCTTCCCGGTTTAGAACTTCATAATATCTATCGCCTTCATCTTTCGCGTATCTAACCATCTTTAGATAATCGCGCATGAATGAAAGACGGATATCGTCTGCTTCAATAATTAAGTCTGCGGCAAGAGCGCGAATGCCGCTATCACTATCTCCTAATGCTTTTACAAAGGCGGGTATAACTTCAGGCGTTACAGGACCGATCTCGCCAAGGATGTACAGTGCAAGCCAACGGGTACCGCGATTTTTAGACCCTAATACATTTTTTATAAGATCGGGGACAGCCATCCTGTCCATTTTAATTAACGCATTTATATGCGCGTTACTAATTTTGGTGAATCTCGCCCAGAACAAATGCCAGCTGACAGGAAAATCTGACCGCCACACAGAGATGGATAGCACAAGCGTCGTGCCTATCATCGCGGCGTCTATCACATTATCTTTGGTTATCGCGAAGATGAAATCTTTTACTACAGAGAATGTCGAGTTTAATGCTGCAATGCCGAATATGGCGGCGAATGGATTGATAGATTTAAACGTTATGCTTTTTGATTTTTTCGGATTGAAAAAATATTCGTTTATTTTAAATATCTCTTTAATAACTTCTTTGATCTGCCTATTGTTCATCCATAAATATCTTTTGGCTAAATATATTCCAACTTCGCTTGCAATCCAATCCCTGTTTGCATGCTTTATGGCATATAAAGGATCTGAATAAATTTGGTAAAACCAAGCCTCCAACGCAACTCCTCTTGGGCCCACTTTTGAATATGCTCTTTTATTTATTTCGGAAAAGTAGGCGTTTTTTGCATTTGGATCGTCTCTGCCCGCATATCCTTGTGTTTTTAAACTACTATCTATGCTTTCACTCTCATTTACAGACACAGCTCTCTGATATAAATCTACCGACATTATCTGCCTAATCAAATCGTTATGATTATCCCAAAGCCATATAAATCTCATCTGTCTTATTATGGATGCGTTGATAAATAGTGCGGAATTCCACATATCCGGCATTTCTCCGCTTTTGGTCCCAATAGAAAATAGCGCCTGGCCTGGATTATCAACAACATAAACTTTCGAAAATTCCGTCCGCATGGATACCAATGTGCCAATTTCATTTATTATAGCTTGCGCCTTTGCCAACATAAGCCGTTTCTTAGCAAAATGGTAAACGGTTATGAGGACCGCTATTCCTGTGACTAGTCGAAACATGTTGCTGGAAGAAAAGAGGTTTGTGCTGTCACCTGATGCGGCAAGCGCAGTCTGTGTAAATAGCAGAATAATGGCTAATGTAAACGTCGTAATTGCCCTTATACTGAATACCCTCGTCAGAATACCTTTGGACTTTTCTGCTTCAGTAGTCGGAGCCTCGACCCGCGCTATAGGCCCGCTTATAGTCGGTTGAACAGGCGCTTCCGTTTTAACTTCTGGTGCGGGCCGTAATGCAGGCTCTTTATAATCGGCAGGCAGGTCCTTAATAACGTACTTATCCGACACAACCCACTGATATCCGGCTAACTTATCGATAAACGGATTGTTCTTTAACGCAATCTCGATTATCCCATTCTTCCCGTCTTTATTATATGGAATTAATACGACAGCGCTCTGGGGGGTATCTACCGATAATGATGGATCGAGTTTTACCAGTCTGCCATCATACATAATCGTCACGCTTACTCGCGACAGGTCTACATACTTAGCGGCGTCTCCCAGTTCCTCGCCTAATACTCTGGCAAGATGACGAAGTTTGATGCCGTCTTCCAATAGAAACTTACCTATACTGCAAACTGTACCTAAAAGATTGCCGTCCGCAAGCATCGACCTTTGAAATGCTTCAGCATGTGTAGTAATAGGCTGCGTTTGAAATACCGATGGGGTAGCAAGTGTGGAATTCTGCGCTGTGTGTTCAGCGGGATAAGCATATGATATGTCGAGTGAGATAAACGTAATGACTAGAGCAAAACATATTATTTTAAAAAATCTGTGGTTCTTTATTGTATTCATAATCGGATCCTTTCTTTACGCTGCCCAGAGAACTTCAACAGATTGCCTCATAACTTTGTATGCTGCTACTGGTAAGGCCTTCAATATCGTCTTAACCAGTCTAGCCGCATTTGTAACTATATCCTGTATATAATTTTCCACTGCTACGCCTTCAGGCATGTAGTCTTCCAATAGATGCGCAAGCATCCGATAGGTGGGACTGCCCTTATCTTGAAAATCTTCGGGCGTAATTATTCTTGCTATAAGGAGAATGCTTAAAATATCAGCCTGATAATTATCAACCTCTTCTACTGACATCGTACTTAAATCCTCCATCTTTGCAAAATTCATGAATCTAAGCTGCCCCATGCTTGCTTTTAAACTTTGCAACAATGCCATGTCGCCTTCTGAAATACCGGCGGTCATTATTATTGACTTAGCGGGATACTCCACCATGCCTTGCAAGGCTTCGATATTCTGGTATACCCTAAGCTTGCCTCCTATAGATTCCACAACGCCCCTATATTTAGCTATCGTGTCACCCAGGAATTGAGATTTAGGAATAAATACTTCTATGCCCGCTTCTTTTATTCGCGATGCTATAAGACGGATGTCTTCGTTTGCCGGTTTTGCATACTTTTCCCTAGGCTTCCCTACTAAACCTAACACCACTGAACCAGCCATTGCCAGCCCTTGAGACGACGTCTCCGGAGCCGATGTGCCCCCCTGCCTCTTTTCGATTCTTTCGATAGCCTTTTTTACGATTTTAACGCGGCTAGGGTTCCATTCGTTATTCTTCATGTGTACCATGAGCGGCTCGATTGCCCGCTTATCTCCTAACCTTCCTAAAGCAATTACTATGTTATGATTTGCGGAAATCGTATCCACCCAGTATACGTTTGATAACCGTTTTAGAGCTTGAATTAAAGGCTCTACGGCTCTTCCATCGCCTATAACACCTAACGCTTCGGCGGCAAATTTAGCACGGTTGAAGCATTCATAGCTGCAAAGCGGACCGCGGTGAGTCTCTAAGGTTTTTTTGGGATCCCTTGTATTATCATTTAGAACTTCTATAAGCGCCGGGACGGCCGGTTTACCTACTCTAACTAAACCGTCAAATACGGACTTATTGTGCTTGTAATCGCTGGCCCCACAACCGCTATCTGCCAATTGTTTTAAGGTTTGAATTAACGGCTCTACCACTTCTGCATCACCCGTCATACCTAATGCTTTTGCTACATATTCACGGCGCTTGAAATCTGATTTTTTCACTACCTTTTCATTTAGTGCTTTTATGAGTTTCGGAACGGCTGGCTTACCTATTTCGCCAAAAGCATTAGCCGCGATTTCGGGGACAGTGCAGTCGAATGTTTCCTTATCTTCCTGAAGCCCCGAGTCGTCCTCAAAATAATCGCCAAATCTCTTATTGTGCCGATATTCACCTAATGCACTTACCAATCTTTCTATTATTTTTTCGCGCGCTATTTTGACCAGATTATCCTGGTAAGTAGCGGGAGCAGCGTATTCGTATTTATGCCATTCATTTATAGCGTTCATTACTTCTGATAGCGCATCTTTATTTGATTCTCCATGGAAGTAAGAATAGGCGCCTATCATCAGGGCGCCTGCAATAACTATAGATATGCCTCCCCTAAACATGCTTTTCTTTTTAGTGCCCTTCGCCGCATAATCATTTCGCAGCGCTTCGGCAAGCACTTTTTCAGGCACGACCGAGACATCATAACCTTTCTCATTTCTCTTGTTTGAGATAAAACAGTAATATGTTATGCCGCTTGCTGTTTGTGCCTTAACCAGATAGCTGCCTGATTCAGCATAAAGCTTTTGATCGTTAGGCTTACATGCTTGGGCCTCATCAAAATACATGGTGCCTGATATTTTTCGGGTAAAAATAGTTTTTTCAGCAAATTGTCGCTTTCCTAGTGCATTTAAAGAAGATAGGTCAAGTGATGCCAGGTCTTTTAAAGCCATGCGCATACCGATCTGTATTTGCGCGGCTTCTTTGAATCCCTGGTCCTTAAAGTTAGAAAAACTGCTTGGCACGGCCAGCTTAAATGCATTGATCTCAAAGGCATAAGAAACATTATTTAAGCCGAAACATATGATAATTAGAATCGCAACTATCTTCTTTAATCTTTCCATCGGAAGTCTCTTTGTTTCAAGAATAGCTTTTTAAATCTTTAAATAAAAAAGCCAGGCTATTTGCTGGCTTTAAAATGAAGCTCATTATCTATTCGTTTTAACCTGAACCTGTGTCTTGTCATATTTTATTCTCTTAAAAGAATATGTTTAAGTTTACCATCAAGATACTGTTAGGTCAATATAAATGCTGCTACCTTTTTTCATCTTAACTATGCCGCTGCTAACGCCATCTTCTCAGCCGCATAGACGTTCTTTAACATTTCATAATCTCTAGGCTCTGCTTTTGGCAGGAATATAACAGTTCTCGTCTTCTTATCATATGACATGATTAAGGGAATCTGAGGCGGCTCCTTACCTGACGCAAGCTCCAATGTCATATAGAGCATCTGCATCAGTCGTATATAGAGCTGTTTACTGGTAGTCTCGCCAAATTCGTCGTAAAGTTTCATCAGTTCCGTAGGGTCTATACCGGCAAGGAATGGTCTATCATTCTCATTCGCATCCTTTAACGCCGTAAAGCTATTAGAATTTATAGTGTTTGTCGATGCCATCACAACGATGTTATGCAAACTGGTATGGGTTTTATCGGCTTCAGTCAGCAATGTATTTGCTAAATCATTCCCACTCCCGCGGATAACCTCTACATTATCCAAGCCCATAGATTTTAAGGTTTCGCCAATTCCATCTATTTCTTTCATTAGCGCGGCAATTGCATTTCTCTGCAGGCTGCCCTTCACATTCATTCCGGGTATCCAATCCGTCTCAAGGCCGATTATAAGTTTTTGGTTCTCTCTTTGAGCACGCCTTGCGAGAATTATCAAATCTCCGACCGCACTATCTGCTTCGAATTGGTTAAGATTATTTTCATTATTCAATGAGAATTCCACTGTTTTGGATACCGACAAGCGTTTCTTCGCAATTATTATTACTGCCGGCATTTCAGTGCGAGCTTTATTGGCGGATTCGACAAGCCTTTTACCGTTTCCATCTAGGATCTGTATGTCCGTGCCGTTAGATAGCATTATCATGTCCTTCACGCCGTTCTTAATTACAAAATCCTGGAGATCCGTTATGGTTATACCTTTATGCTTTTTGGAATCGCCTGTGCATGTTATGGTGACTATATCCCCTTTATCGTTTACACCTATCAGGTTGTGGGCATAAGGGTTTAGTTTAAGCCGTATTTTTATCATACTCGGTGTAAGTATGTAATCGGCCTCTTCTTTGTAGCCAAGCTCATCCATAGCCGTTTTTATCACGTCATTTGCATTAATCCCCAGGTCGACAAGCTCTGCCCTACTGAATTCGATGAATTCCGGTTCAGGTTTCAGAACTTTTTCGAACAATTCTTTATTCTTGTACATAGCGGCCATACCGAAGAATAGATCGCGGTCATTGCCTTCGGAATCTTTGTATTTAAAGTGTGGGTAAATAAATATCTGTTTTGGGTCCACTAATTTATCATAAAGACTGGCTATAGGCACAGCTTCTGAGCCTTTGACAAGTTGTTGGCCCGATACGGCATAGTTGATCTTATCTGTAATTGGCGAGGCCGTCCCGGACACGAATACTTCATTACCTCTGAATTCCAATTCCTTGACTGAATATTTTTTTCCTTCCCATTTATCCTTCCACGACACAAAGCAGGTGTAGGTTTTGCCTTTTGCATCCGGTTGTTCTATTTCCTTAATTGTATGATAGAGCTTACCTCCGGAGAATATTACAAATCCTTCGTTCGTCATGGCATTGCCATGCGGCAGTACGGCAATAATCTCTAATTCACTGTGAGCGGCCTTAAACTCTTTGATATATTCATTTATCGGTTTCCGCTTCGTCAATAAAAAGTCTGTACAAGGGCCTGTCTTGATTTTGCCATCGGGAGTTCTGTGTAGGAATTGCCTGTCCTTGCCGTCATAGGTGGCTGTGTCGCTATATTCCTGCTGAAATGCCACATGCGCCAGATATTCTCCGGTATCATATGATACAGCAATGGGGATGCCTATACCATGATCGGGGAGGTTTGAAAGGACATAATTTATAATATCGTCTCTTACGCTATTGATATCGGCATTGGTTTTAGCTTTTTCGAGGATTTTATAGAATTGCTGGTCATCTAAGTCATTATCTGCTTTGAGTGTTTCGAGGATCTTATTCTGGATATCTTGCGGGAATGTCAGGAAGAGTTCGACTTCCAGTGTAGTAACAGTTATCTCTTCCTCGATAGGTCCTGCTCTCGTAGGCATTGCCGCAAGCTTCGCATGTAATAATTCGTGGATGAATTCCATGAATAAAAGTTCGTTATACTTTAGTGCGTCTATATCTATAGTTATGACATTAGGATCTTCCGTAAAGTGCATTAACCGGTCGTTGTCCTGGACGATTCTTATGGTTTTGCCTTCTAATAGCTTTATTCTCGCGACATCGTCGCCAAGAAGCTCGGCGACTTTCGTTTCAATGTCCTTATTCGTGATTCTTTCCAATAGCGTTGACAGGGCCGCCTGCATCCCATTATCTATACCTTTGTAATCCTGCAATTCTCCATTAATGACTTTCGCGGTGGCTACGTCATATCGGCCTTCGGGAGTGCCGGCACGGATTGCGACCGGCGCTGCTACTGACGAAGTTGCAGAATTTATATTCGAGCCTATCCATCCAAAAGTAGAGATAGGTTTATAATTGTCCAGATTGTCGAGATAGCTTAGTTCCATTTGAGGGGAGGTAAATTCGTGCTCCGGTAAAGCGCCTTTCCCTCTTATATACGCGTCTAATTCGGTAATATGCCGCATGAATTCTCCAAATACCTTTTCATCCTTATAAATAGAATTAACAATATACCCCAATGTTATATGGACTTTAACAGCTCCTGTGTTTTCAATTCCGGTTTCATCCCTGATAGCATCCTGAATCTTAGTGACAATCGCTAAATCTTCCGCGGTCTTAGGCTCCATGCTTAAAAGAACGGCAAACGGCCCGCATGGTGGCATTGATATAGCGATATTGCACGGTTTAAAAACAGGCGCTCTATCCGCTTTAAAATCTTTTAATATTTTATCAACCTTCTTGGTTAATATTTCATATGTGGCTTGCTCGCAGGCATGATCCCCTGTCTCAAACCCACCTGCCCCAAGAAGCTCTTCGGTTCTTTTATCAATTTCGTGTTTCGTAGAATCATTAAATTGATTTTTATATTTCCTCTCCCAGTCAAGCATACAAGCAAGATCATAGAGTGTTATATGCTCTGATCCTGCGGCGACGGTGGCAACAAGAGGTTTTTCTTCCGCTGTATTCCAGTTATTCATTTTTTCAATTGCTTCTCGAAATAGTCCATATTTGTTGTCTCTAGGCCTGTAAATTAAAGTAACTCCTTCTAAAAATAACGGCTTGCCGGTTTCTGCATATTTTTCCCGGGCTTTTGCCAAAGCATTACCGGCCGATTCCCAATCACTGCTATCCTGCGGATACCGAATTTTTTCGATCGCCCCTACTTTTTGCTCTTCTCTATACTTTTCCAGTATAGCCCTCTTTAATATTTCTCTTTCATATCGGGATAATTTACCAGTAAGCAGCCTGCCGGACAGCGCGCGGGAATTTCCCGATAGATTCAATATCTTTTTAGTCACTTTCATGAAATCAGACGAAACAAGCAAGCTTGCGTTTCCTTCCAAAAAATTTGGAAAATTTATAGCCAATAATGCTCTTCTAAGTTCTCGCGGTTTCATGTATTCTGAACGCCTGGGTAATTCAATAATCGTTGTCTGAGGAATTTCAAGCTCAGGAAATGCCCTTCCAATTATTATTTTCCAGTAATTTGATACGGTCTTGGCAGCGGCCTCATAAGAATCAGGCCCTTCCATGCTCTTAAACGGAGCAAAACATTCTTCTCTGGGAAATAAAATATTAACTGATTTTTTTGCATACGGTAAAACATCGAACATAAAATTTTCATATTTGTCGATAAGGCCTTGCTGAATTTTACCGTCTTTATATATTTTAGATTTTTTGTTGCGGACCAGATGATATGGAGGCTGATCCATTTTCTCCATAAAACTGCGCGCGAGAATAAATATACCGCACGCGCCATAATCAAAACCCTTTTTATGCTTAAGCTCCTCGCCTCCGGGCTGATTGTATTCAACAAAAAAGTTATTCCCGTTTAAAGTATCCAGAACAGGAATGCCGAGGTTTTCCTCTTGATCTCTTTTGCGCACTGAGACGATCGTAAAATCCGAATTCTCTTTCAGATGTACCCCTAAAGCCCGTCTATTCATAACCGGCATCGCATTATCAATTTGACAGTATACAAACGTTTCTATGCCTCTTTGCTTAGCATCTTCTAGCGCGCTTATCTTTCCTCCATCCGTGCGTGCCTGTTTGTTCTGCATGGCCTTATATATGTTGCCATGTCCACCCGGCATCGTTAATATGTGCTCGGCATCCTTCATGGCTACTCGTTGCGTACCCGCCAAGAACGCCGGTACGCTTTCCGCCTGAACAAAAATAACATCTTCCTTCCTTAAACCAAAAAATTTATTTTCTCCGAAGTAACTCTGGGTGGCCTTACCGGTGTTTTCTGAAATCATAATATACCAGGGAATCGTCTTACCATAGTATTCCTCGGCAACTTTTATTTCTTCGGCGCGGGTTTCAAACAGCGTTTTATCTGAAACCGGCATAATCGGATGCATCCCCTTAGGATACCCAATCCCTGCCCTTGAAGCTTCGCCGCCGGCCACCGTAATCACACCTACATGACCTGCTCGTAACTCTTTATCGGCACGCCTTTCAGCTTCTCCTTCTTCTCCTGTCGTAACAATTATCGGCTTCTGAAACTCAATTAAACCGGTATTAATTCTTTCGGCAACTATAACATTTAATGAGGTTTTCCCTACTTCAATAGTTTTAATCTTTTGCGCATGCGCGCCAAGCCTATCATTGATCACTTGTTCGATACGTTGCGTAGGCTCACCGGAAGCTCTATAAAACGCGATAAAGAAGGCTAGTACATCTACGACATGCGGGATCTTTCCTTTTATGGCATATTTTGTCTTTATCTCCTGGATTACCGTTTCTTTATTTCTAATGGCTTCTTTTGCAAGGTTTCTAACTTCTATATCAACCGGCGAGATATCTTTTCCATTTTCCGATAACTCATACTCGCCTTCGGGATTTTTGCCATTTTTAACTTTTTTCATTATAGAAGCCCCTTTGAACGCTTCTACAAACGGCCAATAACTCAACTCGGCTCCTTTAGCGACAAATTCAACGGATGTTCGCATAGTAGACAGTACATCTTCTTTTGTAGCTGTCGGGTAAAATAATATGAGATTGATCAGAGGAACTATCCCGCTATTTAAAGTAATGTCGAGCCCCGTAATATTCTTACTGCTCTTAATATTTTTATTCATATCCAGTAAGACTTTGTCTGAAAAGCTCTCGATGCCATAATTTATCTGAATAAATCCGGCCTCCTGCATTTTTTCAAGCAATTCTTTATCGACCTTGTCCACCCTCCCAAGCGCAATAAACCGGAATCCATTTCCTCCGAACTCTTTCTTAATTAAACCGCATAATTCTTTAACCCGCTTTGGGTAGATCATAAAATCATCGTCGTTAAAGAATATGGTTCTGGTCTCCGGATGATATTTTTTTATATTCCTTAAAATTTCTATTATTTCCTGGGGAGCCAAAGAAAGAACCCGTTGCCTTTTCTCGCCGATCGAGTCATTAAGAAAATTCGTGGAAGAACAGAATGAACACCCCATGGGGCAATGGCTGCTGGTTATTAATCTAACCGTTTTTATAGCGTCTACGTCTATGATCGGCTTGACTTCCGCGGATCCGCAAACATATAATTCTTCCATAAAACTCCAATAGCCTTCATATGGTACGATCGTACTGTCAAAAAATAAGGACATAACTCTGTACTCATCCTTTGTTACCATAGATTGCGGAGGCGTTTCGATAACTTCGCCGGTCTTTAATTTTACGATAGCGCTTTTTATCTCTCTAGCCCCTTCTTTATCATAGAGATTTCCTTTGCCGTTTTGCATATATAAAATTAAAGTGTCAAGAAGAGAAGCTTCTCCAAATCCTTTATATATGGCATTAAAAGACGTATCGGGCGTCAGTAATTTTTCTGAATTATAAAAAGCACCCTCGCCTCCGGCTATAAAAATAGATTTAGCGGAAATCTTCTTTAATTCTCCTGCAAGCTCTAAGTCATTTTCCAATGTCGGCGCATATATGCTGAATCCTATAAAATCATATCCTCCGTTTGTGGTTTGTTTTTTTACAAAATCGCAAAGCTCTTCAGCGCCCTTCTCTTTGCCGCCATTAAGATTCGGGTCAAATATATCGACTTTTATCCCGAATAATCTTAAATAATTTGCCAACCTATAAATTCCGAGCGGCGGGGCAAGGAACGATCCTGCCTTTAATTCTTTTTTTTCAAAAGGGGCAACCAGTAATATAGTCGGGCTATTTGGCATATAGTCTAAATTGGAAACAACCGGTAAGGAATATCCTTCCTCGCCGTTACTTGATCTATTTAAGATATCTAACAATACGCGATTGGCGACAATCGCGAAACTTTTTCTATCTTCGGCGGAAAGTTTGCGTAAGTCATTTTTGCATGCAGCGGACAGATATTTTGACTCATCTATAAGACTCATGTTATCCATTAATAATTTTATGTAGTTATATCTGTATGTAGGGATAATGCCAAAAATACCATGATTGACAATCTCTTCATCCAAACTCCTAAAAACTTCTTCAATTTGATCAGGGTTAGGATATTCCATTACGCTCGGAGATATAAAACGAATTGATTTTTCTACCCATGGCTTACGTTCACTCGCTGCATTTATCAACTCTTTCATAAATTGCGCTATTTTTTGTTTACGATCCTTTCCTTGAATATCTTTTGTTTCATTCACGAACCTCTTTAATTGATCCGATACCTTCAGTATGCTTTCACTATTCGATCCGAGATCCCACGTTCCCACCTGTTTCATTTCGGCGCAGAAAAACATCGTAAATATATCTATGTCTCTTTCGGTCAGTTCATCAAGAAAAGACGATGTTGTTTCCTTTCCGTTAGCGTCTGTTATATTAGCCTCTATTCCTCCCTTATATGCCAGATGCCACATAACATGGTGATACTTCACATACCATGCGATCTTCTTTGCATACTCTTCGCTAAAACCAAACCCGGGAAGTATATCCAAAACAAGCTTTGCGCTTATTATATTATGAGTATCTGAATGTTTTTGATCCGATGACTTTTTATAATTAGGATTGTAAAAATCTTTGCCGAAATCGTGGAAAAATGCCATGGTGAAAGCATCTTCAGGATTCTTAAGATTCCTTAATGCTTCATTTTGACTCAAAGCCTCTAATACCCCCAGGGTATGAGCAGCGACCGTATCGTCATGCGGCCCCCATTGCTGCATTATCTTTAGCTCTTTCCAGCGCGGAATCGCTATCCCAAGCCACCCGTTAGCTTCCGCCTCTTTGATAGTCGGGTAGGAACTGAAAATCTTTTTAAATTCTTTCTCACCTGATAACTTAAGAAATACTTCGTCTTCAGGGGTTAATTTATCTGTTTTTCTGGCTTCGAAAATAATATCTAATAATTCTTTGTCTTTTTTTTCCAAGAGCGCTAAAAGCGCATTTAACGGCTCTTCATTGAGGCCTTTTTTCCTGATATCATCAAATGTTTCTTTAAATGCTTTAGATGTCCGGGCATTTATGGCCTCAAAGGCATCTGCTGTTATCAATATTGATAACAGCCGCTCCATCCGATCAGAATCTTTAATATTACCGATATTTTCCAAAAAGCTTTCATAGTCTTTATGCTCTCTGATCAATATCGCGACTTCTTCGGGTATTATGTAAAAATTGCTCAGAAATTCTACGGAATTTTCTCCATGCCTATAATCATCTTCGATCATGAGTTCGATTAAATACTTTTCTTCATCTGTCAGCGGTACGCCCTTTCTTTCCGTAATAAGCTTTTCCGCATAGACAATAAAGTCCGGAAGGGATAATAAAGTATTTGCCTTACCTGGATTCCTTTTAATGTTAGCACGGGTTTTTTCGAGATTAGTATCAACTTTCGCGTCATTTATATTTTTCCATACTGACGAAAGCATGTCTGTTCCGGCGTCGTGACCATATGCGGCGGCCATCAATATTTTCATGTCATCCGGCGAAAGCCCTATCTTCACACCTATTCTTGAAACTATTCCTCCCACGCGCTCCATATGATCTCTAGTACAAACTGCTTCTTCCTTTAATTTCTTATCGGTAAGGGAGGTGTAATGATCCAATATCTGCTCAGGGTTCACGGTGTCGTCAATGATCGAGACGTGCTCCTTGTGCAGGATATCTTTGACCTGATCCATTACTGGATTCCTATATTTGTCCGGCACATACTCCATAATCGTATTAAATACCTTTATAAACCCCCTCCCCATGCCGATCGCGCAAGAAGCCTTTGACATATTGGCCCATATTGAATGGCCATTATTCTGATAATGGTAAGCAAGCGAGAAGGCGTGAGTAAACAATTTTTTTATTTCGTCTGATGAGGCTTTGTCCTTAGGAAGGATTTCTTCTATCAAATGCCGTTTTTCCTTAGGCAGATAATCGGCAAGATTATTGAAAGGCGTCATCAGGCATTCGGGGCTTGTTGTGTATGGGATAACGTTATCAAAAACGACATAGCTACCGTCTTTATTTTGGATCACCTGAAATACGTGATCTGTGCTACGGTCGATGGCCGTTCCGCTCGGGTTAAAGAACAGTATTCCATTAGGCTTAAGACTCTTAAGAAGATTCTTTATTATTCTTTCCTGGTCGTCATTAAGATCGTACTTTTGATCATTGCCGTCTTCTCTTAGCAGGCGCTTGCCGTTAACTTCTATTCCTCGCCCTGTTTGTCCTTGATATTTAGGGCCCATATATCCTGCTACAAGGTTGCTCGCAATCACAAAATCATACTTTTCAGATGAGTTGTATGAATCTGATACGACATTATATTTGCCATCGGTACCATCCGCTAAGGCATCGAAACACGTAATCTTACAGTCAGCGCCGTATTTCTTTACCGTTATATCAGCCTTTCCATCAACAAACTGATATCTACCGGGCTCTATATCATCGGTATCGGTAATACGATACTTAGGATAAACAATATCAGTTATAACCGCATCAAATCTACCGGGATGCAGAAGCTCCAGAACGCTCAACAAGGTTGTAAAAACGGGAGGCCCGTCCTCTTTCGGAGCGCTACCGAAATCAATTATCTTTATAGGTGTGCTTGCGAGCACATTTCCGTTAAATTTGAATTCAGGGGATGGCGGAAGTCCGGCGCGATCGCGGGCAGTTAAAGGATACGCACTCAGCAGATATGCTATCTCAGGAATATCTTTGCTCAGTTTATTAAAACTCTCATCTACATCATAGAGGTTAACGTTACCACCTTTCAATATATTATGCATGGCTAATGCAAGCGGCGCGTATCTGCCGGACCATGTCGCCGAATGTCCGCCTCTATCGAGGGCTTCGAAGAGATCTTTTATAAACCCATCCATGCGATCGGGGTACTTATTCATCACCGATACGACATATTCCGCATTTTCTCTTGCGTCGCTCCCCGGCTTATACTCAACCCCAAAAAGAGTTGTCAACGTCAAATTAAATGTCGAATCCTTTATCGGTTTTTCAGTTTTTCTTGATTGTTCATACCACAACTTAATGCCTTCGCGGGTATATTGCTGCGTATTTTTTTTATCGATCATGCCTTTAATCAAACTAGCCAATGCCGGCACAAGAATGTTATGTAAATTATCCTCGGTATATTTATCGTTCGGGTCCTTCTTTGCTAATATTTCTGCAGAATCATGAATATGGTCCATTACGATTGTAACAAAGAGGTGAGGAATCGAATCCTCCTCATTTTTTCCAAGTTTTCCGCCATAACCCTCTTCCCACCCTTGTAAAAGATACTGCAGGTCTTCGGCAATGCCATATGATTTGGCGGTTCGGGGTCTTCCTCCATGACATAACGTAGCAAAAAAGTCCTCTATCCTATAACTATTGGGACGCGCGTTATCCCAATCAAAGATAGCGCGTATTTCGGTACCGCTTTCGTTAAAAATGATATTTGCCATATTCATATCGCTTGGTATGGTCTGGGGTTTGGAAATTTTATTAATATCATGCTCACTCCAATAATTTCTTATCTCTTTCATTGCTTCGCTTATGATATTCTTTTCTGTAGGATTAAGGTATGAGTCCAAATTATCGTACCAAGTCGCTTTAGGATCTAGCGTTCCATTCACTGAATATAAGAAACTATAATGTCCTGGGCCGAGCTTGAATCGGATGGGGAAATTTTCGGATACTTTATGAATTTTCCCAAGCGTTTTACCGATCGCTTTAAGCGTCTCCGGCGGACAATCCTCACGAAGGATAGATCTTCCTTCTACAAATTTATCTACGGTATAAAATTCATATCTCTTATTTTTGTCCCCGGGCGTGGTAACATCAAATGTTGTAAAATAATCTCGGGGATCATTTCCGTTTGAATCATTTTTAGTAACGCTGGGGATGGATATGCCTTGATGAATAAGATAATGCACATAATCCATAATAAAGGAGGCGTCTTCTTCGCCTCCTTTTTGATCCGCCCGCATTCTCTTCAGTTTTTTTATCAAAAATACGCCTTTTGCCGTTTTGATTCTGGGAATGGGGCTGCTTATTCTTCCGCCACCACCGTTTATGAAATCAATATTCAAAATCTCACCTAAATCAAACTCTTGCACTATTCGTTTTATCAGGGTGGATTGAAATAATCCTATATTCTGTTCGTCAATATTTTTTGGTGAATGGGGCTCTATTGTTCTATTCGATTGCTCCTTCTTCTCTGGAGCAATTTTTATTGTATATCTCTCAGATGCGGCCCATTCATCACCCGTTAAGTTTTTTACAGCAAGGCTATTTTTCAGAGCCAGCTGAACGATGCGCTTTCTGTTGTTTATCACGCACGGGATGAACGCAGCACCATCTTTAACAGTAACTTGAGACAAGTCTATATCCTCAATGGCCTTGCCAAGTTCCGCTGAGATAACCTGCCTTAAATACTTAATCGGGAGCTTATCTTCTAAAAGATATTTACCTATACTGCAAACAGCGCCCAATAACTTGCCTTGGGATAATACAGTCTGTTGTAATTGTGCAGCTTGCTCATTTATAGGCGTTTGTTGCAAAACAGAAGGAATAGCTAACGTGGAATCATTGGCATTATGTTCGGGAGGATATGCATATGATATATCAAGAGATAGAAATGTGCTTATTAAGATGAGAGATAGGGCTTTAAACAAGTTTGAGTTTTTTGCTCTACTCATACAAAGTCCTTTTTATTAGGCTGGTTTTTGAAGCTTTAAATAGATAGCCAAGCTACCTTTGTTCCAGGCAGCTTGGCTATCTAGGATATCTAGACCCAATCGCTTTGCGCCCCTATGTCACCATAGGTTTGCCTTTGGCTAGATTGTATATAGAAGGATTACGCCGCGGTGCGTATCGCATTTACGGCATTCCTGTAAGTCTCGATCTCTCTGCCGTAGTCTATCGGCAGGGCTTTGGGCAGATATGTGAATATGCGCTTAACGCTGTCATAGGTGACGCCCGGAGGCAGCTGTCCGTCAGCTATCATCTTATCCAGTAGATCTGTAGATGTAGTGACCATCTGCAAGAGCGTCTGATAGTAGTTGATGGAGGCAACAACCTTCACGCCGCCCATGTCTATCTCCTTCATCTCGAGGAGCTTCTCGCCTTTGACTGCAGCCACCGCACCCAGCTCATCTTTAGCGTATGCTATACCCATATTCACCGACTCCACACCCGTTTTAGTCATAATAGCGGTTCTCACGCCTTCGTATGAGAGACCACGCTTATCCACGAACTTGACATTGTTAATATCGCCTTCATAGCCTGACGCCATTAAGAATGCTCGCGCCTCACCTTCGGTTTTTAATATCTCACCGTAGACAAAGCAGTTAATCACACCCATATCTCCGGCCTTCTGCATATTGCCGGCGGCGAACATATTGGAGAGCGCCACCTTCTCGGTTGTAGCCAGCGCATAAGTCTTGTTCGCGAGCGTAGCTTTATCAACGAAAGGCGCGGAATTATAAACAGGAGCTACGGCTTCTTTTCTGACTGCCAGGGCTGTCCCTAACGACTTAATTTGGCCTGCAAGCCTATGTTGCAACTGATCTTTATAATCGGCCCCACGCTGAGCTCGGGCAGCTTCATCAATATCAAATTTGGCTATCTCATCGAGTGTGGCGGCGATATCTTTCAATATGCGCTCAAGCTCTTCTCTGGTCCTTGGGCTTACAAAGATGGCTGAGGCGCTAATTGTAACTTCATTCAATACGCTCTGTAGCTCTTTTAGAGTGCCATTTTCGAGCATGCTCAGATCAAGGAAGATACCATTAACATTGCCACCCACAATACGTGAGTTAAACGCATCAACATTCGGGACGAACTCTATCTTCGCGATTCCTTTAAGCGCCGGAGCTCCTTCAATAGTATCTTTGATAATCTGCATATTTTTAGCATCAGTCGCCTCATTTACTTTCGGCAAGGCGATGATAAATTCCGGAGCGGGAAGCTGCAGTGCAACCGGCGCAGGCGGAAGAAGAAGCATTCTCTGCTCAAGTGCGGCATCATAAGCCGCACTTGCAGCCGCTTTTCGAGCGGCGGTGCTTTCTGCCTCACTTATAGAAATCTTCAATCTGTTTATTACTCTCCGGGCATACTCTGCCACCCAGCTGTTAGCGCCATTGATTGACAAGAACCCTTCGAGCCTTTCTATGGACTCTTTGGTCGGTATATCCGCCAGGACTCTTATGGTAAGATCGGCGACATCCGGCTGCCCTTCACAGTTTTCCGCTGACCTTAACTTAGCTAGCGCCAGATCATACTCCCGATATTCGACAAGAGCTTTCGCTATTTCTATATTTATTGTATGAGACACCGCTATGGTATTCATCGTTCCTAGATACTTAATAAAGAATTCCTTTATCGCTTCTTTCACTTCGGTATTATCGCTATTAAGCGCTATCTTCCTTAGCGCGGCAAGTATTTGAGGCATGGCCCCGGCATCGACTATTATGGCCTTTCTATCTTCGGATATATTTTTTATAATCGCGTTGATCATTTCGGGCGTAAAGGTATTCGCGAATTTGTGGTTACCTGCCATAAACTCGAGATATCGCGCGGAAACGATCCTCTCTCCGTACTTTACCGGCATTTTACTTATAAGTTCTCTTGTAGGTATATCCAGGTGGAGAGCATTTATCAATTTCTCTGCGGTGGCAGGGTTCGCAGGTTCACGAAGCGACTCTTTTAAGCCTATAAGGGCATCTTCATTCACCTGATATACTTTGGCGTCCATACCGTTTTTGATCATGTTATCCGCAGGTAAAACATTCGTACGCATAGGCCTGGACTGGACTATCCATAAACAGCCGGATTGGTCAAGCACCCACTCTATATCCTGCGGCCAGAAACCGTAGAGCTCCTCTATCTGCTCACTCGCTTTCTTCAGGATCGAAATAAGTTTTGGGGTAAGTATATGCTCTCGCTGCTCTTCCGCGGTCACATATGTATCTTCGATAATGCCGTCTTTAAAACGGTACGCCCTGGGAACGCGTGATGTCTCCTGAACAACCCATGTGCCCTGATCTACCGTAAGTGTTTTGTCTACGCTGACCTCGGCTGGCCTTCCCTTCTTATCGACCACGCTGGCGCCCTGTCCATGGCTTGCCATAATCGATATCTTGTTAAAATTAGAAGATACGGGATCGGCAGTATACATGATACCCGCATATTTCGCCTTCACCGGCACCTGAATAATAAGGGCAGGCTCAACATCCCCATCGTCAACACGGTTCGATGCACGCGTATTAAACGCTATCTCATTCCATTTCGAGGCAAAGACTAACTTAATCGCTCGAAGTATGCCCTCATCCGAGTTAGTATCCATCTGTTCATCTGACGGATAAGAATCATAATGACCCGCCATAGAATTCTCCGGCAGATCTTCGAAATTGAACGAAGAACGAACATAGAAACTTACTCTGCCATATTTATCGCGCATCTTATTTATTTCGGTAAATAATACTTCTTCGATCTCTTTGGGGAATGAACCGTTCATTATAACTTTCTTTATTTCCGCCAACGTCTCTCTTACTTTATCAGGCGGCGTTACAATCTTTCCTGACTTTACCTCTATTTTCTGCCTCAGGGCGGTTATCTTTTCATCGAGCCCGTTATATTTACTGAATTTGTCCCAGAAAGCGACTGTGGGCGCGATACCCTCCGGTATATTCACGCCATTGCTTATCATCTCTCCAAGGTTAGCCGTTTTAGAGCCCACATAGCTGACAAAGTTACGATCCACTTCATCAAGTCTATAGATAAGCTTCTTTCCCACTTTGGCTTTTGGAACGGTTATATGCACCTTCTCCTTGACCGCAGGCTCGCCTGTTTCTCCTTGGAATGCTTTCCTGAAGTGGGCGCCTCCGTCAGAATCGACACGCAGCATGCCTGTCGAAAGCTCAAAATCACGCAAGAGCTCAACTGCATTAGGAACGACCGCAAGAGGTATGCCCTGGACTTTGGCGCTATCGATAGCATGCCTGTTTCCGGCGATGCTTATGATACAGCCCACGCCGGGTATATCGGAGCGGAAAGGCAAATACGGTATAACCCATATCTCGTCGCCCTTGGCATTCTTGAACTCTTTCTCTATTTTATCTATATCGGCCACCACCCTGACCCTGCCGACAACCTTGCCTGTTTCCAGGCCCTCTTGATTGGATATGCCCTGGTTAAGCATATACTTATTGAAGATGCTGTTTATGCCTCCCGCCAGCGCAAGGAAAAGCTTTACTTCCTTCTTTTCCAGTAACTCCTTCGACATTTGATCGCTATTTAAAGCAAGTTCTCTGAGGTCATAGGTCAGAATACCCCATTCGTGTATAGCACTGTCGAAATCATGCTTAATGATGGCCTCTTTGAATTTAGCCGCGGTCTCGTAGTTCATGGCCGCGGGCGCGAAGGCCGGCATACTGTCTCTTACCTTCTTCATAAGTTTAATAATCTCGTTGCAAGTATGTATATTTATAAAATACACCCTGCTTATTTCTACATCATATCTATAGATGGCCTTCAGGTCCTTCTTTACTATTGATGTTTCGCGAAGGCGAGCCATGATCTCATGGACTTTTTTCGAATTTATATCGCCGAACGGCAGCTTCCTGCTCTTCTGCCATGCATCATATCGCACACTCGCCAGCAGTATCTGATTCTTCAGGACATCAATAATGAGCTTCATATCGATATCGGTGAAGAATGCCCTTGTTATATAAACCGCCTGTTCGCTGCCATCGTGGGTTCCGGACCATGCGAAATCATACTGATCACCGATAACCGTCAGGATATGCGGGTATTTAGAATATTTTGCGGCGGCATCGGCCTCAAGCAGGTAGAAAGAGAGGTTTCCGAGTAAATCTTTATTGGCGCCCAGGAAATCTTTGAATGTTTTGCTCTTATTAAGCTCGCTGAGCCGGTCTTGCAGGACATGATCTATCGGAGAGGCATTCTTTCCTATATCGACACCCGCTATCTGCAGCTCTCCATTATTATAGGTCACCCTTATATATCTTCCGTTAGTAATATCGACCAGTATCCTACTCTTAGTATGCCGATCCCTATATTTATCGTTATGAGTGCCGGTCGTCCCTATATCCGTGATTTCCAGCGGTTTCTCCTCCTCTACCACCGACATCGCCTGGGGAAGAGCTTCAATTGCAGCCGCCTTAGCAGCCATTGCTAACTGAGTATTTATGACGAGCATTCCGTCTTCTACTGTGATCGGCAGATCGAGCTGTGCCGCGATATTTTGCGTAAGCTGATCCGGCGCCGCAAGGGCCGGTGTCATGCTCTTTACATGGTTATATAATAGTTCCGCAAATTCTTTTGTAGTCCGATCTCCGGTCGGTGTAAAGTGTATAATATTTATACTCGGGTTGGCCGCCAATACCCGCTCCATTAAAAGTAAGAATTTCACAAGCGCACCCGGCTTATCAGGATCGTTCTTAGCCAATTCGTTCATGTACCTGAAAATGAATATGGCCTGGCCGGTAAACGCCACCTTCTCTCTTAAAAATCTGCTTAGACGCGCTTTATCTACCGAGCTAAGTGAATTAAGCGCCGGATCCAGATTAAACGACATAGTTGAGCCACGAGGCGCGGAGAAATCTATGACTTTATTTCCCTCTCCGCAGAAACCTTCGTAAAAACGTATAGCGTCCCAATTATCCATAAGATTCGCTATATTGGCAGGGCTGGAGAGATAGACCGCATTAGCGAGATGGCTATCCGATATCAAGCCTTTCTCGACTGAGCCGACATCGAATATATAAAGGAGCGGTGCTAGCTCATAATACTTCGCTTCAGAGACGTTGACGTTGGGCCCTTGGAGATATTCTTTTATATGAGCTGGTAGCACCTCGCCGAAGTGCAGCGTGTTAAAAGTATCGTGCAGATAAATGAGCGCTAGAACAAAACGCGCTTCTTCATCTGTAATAATCCCATCCTTATAGAGCTTTTCTATAACTGGTGCGGCATGCCTATAATGCGCGGCTCTGTCTTCGCCTCTACCCTCTACCTTGCCTATATCATGAAGCGCGATAGCGAGTCTTAACAGGAAGAGCTTTCTAGCGCCATCCGGGCCCTTGACGATATTATTATAATATCTAATGAATGCGTCTACTTTAGCCGGATCCAAGCGCTCAACCGAAGGCTTACCTGTTGCATCGGTGCGGGCATCCTTTTTCGAAATTACAGCTTCCATGGCCCTGGCTTCTCCCTGAACAGTATCAGCCATATTTACAGCTATATTCAATTCCTCTTCAAATGTGACTAGACCGTAGACATGATCAAATATGGTCTGGCCCTGCCTTGTTGAAAACTTTTTAAGCTCCGGAAGCTCCGAACCATCCATTGCGCACAACGCCGCCCATATCTCTTCGGCGGTCATCGATTGATTGATCGCAGTAAGGCCTATTACGTATCCTCGTATATCGCCTGTTATGGCAGCAGCGCCCTGAACTTGGGCTTTTTCCAGGATCTTATAGAATTGCTGGTCATCTAAGTCATTATCTGCTTTGAGGGTCTCGAGGATTTTAGTCTGAATATCTTGCGGGAATATCAGGAAGAGCTCGATTTCGAGCGTAGTAACAGTTATCTCTTCCTCGATAGGTCCTGCTCTGGTCGGAATCGCGGCAAGTTTTGCGTGCAATAATTCGTGAATGAATTCCATGAATAGAAGTTCGCTATATCTTAGTGCATCTATATCTATAGTTATGACATCCGGACCTTCCGTAAAGTGCATTAGCCGGTCATTATCCTGAACTATTCTTATGGCCTTACCTTCTAATAGTCCTTTTCTTGCGGCTTCATCGCCAAGAAGCTCGGCGACTTTCGCTTCAATGTCCTTATTCGTGATTCTTTTCAATAGCGTTGTCAGGGCCTCCTGCATGCCATTATCTATGCCTTTGTAATCCTGTAGCTTCCCATCAATGACTTTCACGGTAGCTACGTCATATCGGCCTTCGGGAGTGCCGGCGTGCATCACGATTGGCGCTGTCTTAGGAGCTTCTCCTTTTTGCTTTTGAACATTTAGCTCGTTCATTATTTTGACCGTTAATCGTCTGGCTTCCTTTGGAGAAATGCCCAGTCTTCCGGTAATTTCCATTACCTTGGCGTGTGCTTCATCTTTAGCAACTGTGGGATTAGCCCTGACCCAACTCATTAATAACTTTTCCGCGTGATTTGATATAATTTTAGAAGCTTCGGCTCTAAATTGCTTGGCAGCTTCTTCCGACAATTTAAGGTTGCCGATAATTTTATTTTTCTCGGCTTTTATCTCTTTTATGGCAACATTGGGATTTTCTTCAAGCCATTTCGTTAACAATTCTTTTGCGCAGCTTATGAAGGATTCAGCTTTAAAGCGGCTTGCGGTTTTTCCCGAGAAGCCGAACCTCTCTATGCTACCCTCTAACATTGCGTTTATCTCATCTATAGCGACTGCGGGATTAGCCTTGAACCAATTCATCAATAGTTCTTCCGCATGGCTTAATATAATTTTGGAAGCTTCGGCTTTAAATTTTATAGAGGCTTCTTTCGAAAATTTATAATTATCAATAATTTTATCTATCTCAGCGTTTATCTCAACTATAGCGGCTGCGGGGCTTTCTTTAAGCCATTTCTTAAATAATTCTTTTGCGCAGTCCATAATGGACCCAGTCCTGAATTGTACCGTGTCTTCTTTCGAAAGCATGCCTTCACCGATAATTTTATTTACCATGGCGTTTATTTCAGCTATGGTGACTTTGCGTTTTACCCTGAACCACTTCATTAATAATTTTTTTGCGTTATTTAATACGGCTTCGATAGCTGTGGCTTTTGGCTGCGTGGGCCCTTTTCCCAAAGAGACATCCTCCTGCGGAAATTTGAACGTTTTAATAGTTTCATTTACCATAGCGTTTATTTCATCTATGGTGGCTGCGGGATTAGCTTTGAACCAATTCATAAATAGTTCTCCCGCCCGGCTCAATATTATCCTGGAAGCTTCGGCCCTAAAATGTACGACGTCTTTCTCTCTTCCCGAAATTTTATAATCGTCGATAATTTCTCTTACTTTTTTATTTATATCCGCTATGTTAGCCGCGGGATTTTCTTTAATCCATTTAGCCAATATTGTTCTGGCGTGATTCAATACGGCTGCGGCAATCTTGGTTTTAAAATCGTCTATGCTTTTTTTATTTTCTGAAAGCCTAAACTCACCGATGATTTCATCCGCCTTGGCGTTTATTTCATCTAAGGTGGCTGTGGGATTTACTTCAAACCATTCCGCCAACAAACCTTTTGCGTGGTTCAGTATGATGGTATCTGCTTCGGCCTTCAGTTGCGCGGCGGCCTTTTCCGAAAGCTCGAATTTTTTAATGCTATGCTCCATTATCCCGTCTATCTCATCCATTATGGCCGCCGCATCATCATCCTTCTCCTTAAACCATTCCTCTAATATTTTTTTAGCTCTGGTCAACACAGCTTTATTAGCCGCATCTTCCAGCCTAAGCGTGTCATCCAATAAACGTAAATGCTTAGGTTCTTTTTCGATAATATCTATTCTTTTCTGTATCTCCATTTTTATTGGAAGTGTGCCAGCTAAGGCCTTTTCCATCCGCTCTTGAGTTTTCGTATCTTCAGCAGTCTCGGCGCTGAATTTATCGGCATCTTCTTTCGAAAGTTTGAATTCTTTAATAATTTCGTTTTTCTTCTTGATTATCTCCTCATCTTTAGTGACTTTTTTATACTTCTTTTCAAACCACCGTATAAATTCTTCTTTTGCACATTCCAGGTTAAACCAATTTTTAAACGATTCTATTGCCTGGTACGATGTCGTTTTAGAAGCATCGTCCATTCGTTTTTGAGCCTTCTTCTCTTCGATAACTTCGATCCTAAATTTATCGGCGCTCTTTCCTGAAAGTTCGTACTTTTTAATAATTTCATTTTTCTTGGCTCTTATAACATCTTCGTCGGATTTGCGATTCTTTTTAAACCAATCCTTGAATTCCATTTTCGCACGGTCCAATATATCTTTGTCGGCTGTGGCCTTCAACTGTGCCACATCTTCCTCCGAACGAACGCCTTCATCGATAATTTCATCCACCTTAGCGTTTATTTCATCTATGGCGGCTGTCTGATTATCTTTTACCTTAAACCAATCCGTGAATTCTTTTCTGGCGCGGGCCAATACGGCACCGGCGGCTATGCTTCTCAGCAGCTTGGCGTCTTCGCCTGAAAGCTTCAGCTTTTCAATAATATTGTCCGCAATGGTATTTATTTCATATATACCGGCTCCCTGATATTTTTTAGACCAGTTTTTGAACACCTCTATCGCACTGAACAGGCCTTTTCTTTCTGATGTGAATTTCTCCCATACCGCATCGATCCATCGCCCGGCGGCTACGGTGTTCATCGCGTAATTTTCCGCATCGCAAATATTATCGAGTATATTATCCTTCATGTGCTTCTTTGCGGCTTTTTCGTCACCGGTAAAATTTTTATTAAGCCACTCGAGCGCTCTCTCTTCAAAAGTCTCCCGTACCTTACCTTCCTTAAATAAGGACCTCCGGATTTGGCTCCCTATGCCTAACATATAACCGGCTGTTCCAAGAATAACCGCGCCGCCCAGTATGATATTGAAGAAGAAGGCGAAGTACCAGGGCAAACGCAGGAGACTTCCGAACGCCGGCAGAAATACTCCGGCAGATCCGTCACCCGTCTGCATCATGCCTCCCATGACAAGATTATCGGTGATATGTATAGGCCCGATGCCGGGTAAGCCTAAAATAGTCAATAAGATACCGGCCCCTATAACCACGAAACCTAAGGTGATCGCCAGACGCTTTGTAACTCCAGAAACCCAATGCGGAGGGTTATTCTCCTTATCCGCATTAATCCGTTCGCCGAAAGGTATGCCGGCGAAGAACGCTACGCCGGGACCAAAGATGAAGGACGCTATAAATATAGTCGATGCCCTGAGGATCAGATCAAGCGGTATGATATTCGCTATAACACCCGGCCATACATTTATCAATATATTTAAAAGCACAAATATCGTGCCAATAGCGAAAGAACCCCATTTTCTTCTTATCTGTTGATCTTCAGTACCATCTTTTCTGTAATCACCAACAAGACTAGGCACAATGGAAGAGGATGTTACGAATAGCGCGCTTATGATTCCCACGACTAGAGGCGTAAGATGGATCATAGCTCCAAGACCGGTGGTAGATGCCGTTAGTAGCAAGATACCCAGCCCTACCGTGATGGCCCATCTGAATTCTATAATGTAGGTTAACAGATTGGGATTTGCTCTCAACTCCACAAATGACGGCCACGTTCCGCTTGTCGAACCTCCGCTTAGCTGATCCTTAACCTCCGTATATGACTTTTTGAACCCTAAATATAGACTGGACGGTTTGGACACCAATTTCATAAGATATATCGAGGTGGACTTGACGAGCTCGAGCATCCCGACAGGAATGTCATGGAAAATGAACGATACAGATATAGTGACGACTTTTTGCCCAATGCTTAAGTCTTTATATTTTTTATATTCATCCTCGGAGCCTTCTTTCTTAAATATCTTTATAGGCGGCTCAACTATCCCTGATATATAATTTGAGAGCGGACCTGTGAATTTTGGATGCACTAGTAGGGTCATTATGATTAAAAATATGACTTCTCCTAGGAACGGAAGCTCCATTTCCAAAACACCCGGACTCATCATTGCGTAGAAAGTCAAAAGGAGTTGAAACGCCCATATGGGCTCGCTGAACATTCCTCTGGTAACAAGCCCTTCCGAGACATGCCCTCTCAAGGGAAGTTTCGGAAGGCTTGTCCTTGCCATAAGGTCTACTTTTTCCTGCTTAGAAGTTTCCGATAGTTTCCGCAGAATATTAAATAATGATAAAGATAATAGAGCCGGCATTATAAGAAAGACGGCGTAAAATATATTGAAAGTTGCAAAAGAGAGCACAACGCCGCCAAATAGACCTGCCATAATAATGCCCGCAGCCCATACTCCCCGGGAGAGCCTCGTCCTTGAAGAGGCGAGCCATATTATGCCGGAGTGAAAGGCGACGAAATTTCTTATATCAAAAGTGGGAAGCCATTTCGTCTTCTCTCTCAATAAATCGAGCAGGGGATTATTCGGGGTATTTTCATATATTATAGCCTCAGGTACATATCCGACCCTTCCGAAGAACCCATGATAAGCGTCTTCGCTCTGTAGCCATGATGGAGCCAATGGGTACATCTTCTGAAAAGGACGGGTGCCGTTAACCTCTATTTCGTAATATGCTTTTATCCTGAAATAATATTTCCCGAAAGACCGGATGCCGCCTTCGGAAAAAGTAGCGCCCGACTGCGAGAAATTCCCCAGGGCATTCTGTGGGACGTTCTTCATGACGTAACTGTACATAGTATCGGGAGCATTGTAGAATTCTATCCTCGGCTGCCATACCATAAATCTGTCATCCATGGTATTGATCATCCTGAGCACGGTCTCAGGTGTGGTATAATTGTCGGCATCGAGTATGCAGCCATTTTCGAGTTCTAATCCTGGTTTGTTGCCGCCTTTTCTAATATCGAAGAGTTTTATTAAACCATCCCTGGTTCCCATTATTCCATATCTACCATATTCATCTTGCCCGAGATGCGGTATGTCATATGGAGAGGTAGACTTCTCTTTCATTAAAATGTCGTCATCCGTAAGAGGCTTATCCGTGTCCAGTCCGAAAATAAAATCCCTTGTCTGCTCATCGTCCTCTTCCTTCGCCAGGTTGAACCATCGAAGCACCTTATACATATTATGAGGTTTAGCCACGCCTCCCATCGAGAAGACATAGAATCTATTCTTTACATCCTCCGAGATATTCGGGTTCCGGAAGACCTTTTTGTTGAGTTTCTCATAATAATGCCTCAGAAGCGCCGGATCTCCTTTAGGATTTGCGGCGCCGGCGCGGTCATCTGTTGCTTGAAGTATAGTAATAGTTATGACTTTATCGGAATTTACTCCTTCAAGAAGTGCCACATTTTTATCTATAACATTATCAAGCTGCTCATCATTCCCGGGCCTCAGCGGCACTATTACCGCGAAAGTTCCCTTGTCCTCCATAGCAGCATCTGTTATCTTGTCTTCCAGCTTTACTTTTGCGCCAAAAATCCACATTCCAAACTTAATGAGGTAAATGTCTATTATTATCTTCACCAGATAGTATATGCTGGCCAGCCATACCGCCGTAAACGCAATATTTATATCGTTCAGGTTCACTGTGCTGAATATCAGGAACGTCAAAAATAGCGTAGCGAGCCTGAGTCCTGTATGGAAAAGAAGATGCCTTGTAAGGATTAGCTTGCGCTCATACCCTGCCTTAAATTCTTTGGGGATCGTACCATCGGATCCCTTTTGTGGTTTTGCCAGACCCACCCATGGCGGAGACTTCGACCACTTAATATATGTGATCCCCAGGCCGCCTAACACCGCTATGGACGCAAGAGCGAATGCGCACACAAATGCGGGCGCGGAGAAATATATCAGAGGAGTCAGCGCAACCGATATGGCGACGGCCGTTTTAAGTTTAGCCTTGTCGGAAAACTTTATTTTGTCCATATCCACCTCAGGAACCTCTTCCTCTCCTTCCGGCAGAAGCTTGTTCGAAAGTTTTCTATAGACAAGCCCGTACGCGGCCACTAGCATGAGAACCATGGCGCCGATTATCATTCTTCCTGAGTTTGTGTCCTGTGACAGATAGGAGAAAGCGCGTTCCTTCCATCTAGCCATCCTGGATGAAGTTTGCTGTAAAACCTCTTTGGGTATTATATTGCTTAATAGCACGTCCTCCTTCATCTTCATCATGGCGGTTATCGGCCTCTCCACACCGAGAAGGGTCCTATCGCTATAACCGAGAATATCGACGAGGCCTATACGCTCATCGGGGTAGGTGTTATTATCCAGCCATGCCATGAGGTCTATATCTGTTATCTTCCCGAGCAGGTCATAGGTGAGCCGCGGCGCTTTAGTCGAATCCGAAATGGCCTTGGTCTCATTCTCCGATATCGCCAATTCGAGCTCTTTCCGTTTTCTTGCGACATCTTCGACCAGTAATTTTATAACGGCGGAATTCGTCTTTCTCGCCGTCATCGCATCCGCTATCTTATTGATGATGAGATCGTCGGGCTTAACCGTTCCTTTAGGCAGTTTAGGCAATTCGCGTTTCAGGATATTTATTAAAACATTTTTATCCGCCTTCTTCTCTTCCTGAAGCTCACTTAAACCGAGCCTGAACCATGTATCCACCACATACAATGCATCTTTGGTCTTTATCTCTATTCCTTTAGACTTGGCTAATGCAATAACTTTATTAGTAATATCCGCCCAATCTTCTATGTCTTTTTCTATTAACCCGCCGCCTAAAGCATCCGCGGATATGATACGCGCCTCGTCGTAAGTTAATTCTATATTTAGCTTGTCTTTGAATAAACTCTTTATCTTATTGGACATCTCAAAGACTTTTTTGAGATTTTCCACATCGATATCGAGTTGGCCTTGCGGAGTCCATTCGGGTGTAAGCTTTATCTTTTCCTTAAGACCTCTTATGCGCTTATCATATCCTTCAGTGCTATTGCCGGCATTTTTGGCGTTATCTCTTGCCCCTTCGGTTTCCTTTAGTTTCCTGCCCAGATATTCAATCTTCGTATTCCTGATATCATTTCTAATATTTTCGAAATTTACGGAATCGAGAAACGCCAGCTTTCTTCCAGTTACTTCCGCTATCGCGGCTACAGTATAAGTGTCTTCTCTGTCTAATTCTGTCTTATCATAGACCGTTTTATAAATTTCCCCTATCTTGGCAGGAGCGACTACGTAAACAAGGATAGCCTCATCCTCGCCATAACCCAGCTCCGCCATCTTCTTTACAAGGTATATGGCGTCTCCGTCGCTTATCTTATAACTTTCTTTCTCTGGTGTCTTCTCCTCGGCTTTCCTCTGCAGCCTGGCAATGGCTTCCGCTCTTCTGGCCGGATCCAATAGAATGTCGGTATTCCCTTTCTCCCTATTCTTCTTTTCATCCTTTAGTTCATACCGATAGTGCCTTAATGTCTCTTCCTTTAAGTTCAGCCTTTCATGATTATCTTCTATCCTGTAGTATCGGTCTGTTTTGTCGGTGATAAATCTCATGAGTTTATCGCCAACAAATTCTCTCATATCTTTCCAAGGTTCCTCTAGTCCGGCCAGGATATCTGCATTCATATCCTTTTCATAAACAGGTCCTGCCATGAGAACAGCGAATGATTTATATATACTGCCAAGCTCTTCGGTGAATTCGCCTAACTTAGCCTGACGGAGCCTTGTCTCGGGCAATTCCGTATTATCATCACGCAATTTTTCGGGCAAGAGACCCATGACTTTTAAAGTATCCGATCTTTCAGCCGCGGATGGCAACTCACCAAAGTCACCCTTCCATTTTCTCATAAGCTGAGCGAGCGGTTCATAAGGCCCTGCGTACATAAATGCGTAATCCTGTTTAAAAGTGCTTTGGAACCTGAGGTGCGCGCGTTTTTGCTCCCACATATCGAGCGGCTTATCACCATCACCGCGCAACTGATAAAGAACAGGGAATATATTCTCCCATCCGATAAACTTTTTATTACTTGTGGCAGTGTATTCTTCCATCTGGATGAATTCGATATCTTTAAATATCTCGTCCATCTTTTTCTGGTCCCAGCCTTTGCGATGCATATAGGTAATAAATCCGGACCGCTGGCCTCTAGTGGCAAATTGATACGCTCCCATTGCCTCTTCCCCGAACTTTTTAACTAATGAATTTAACAGTTCTTTTTCTTTCCTGATGAATACAGACGCATATTTTATGAATTTACCCATGTCTATTCTGCTATAGTTATCCGTTGCACGGAAAGTAAGCAGCTGGCCTATCTCGCCTTGCTGCAATCTTTCATTTTCATTATTGGCCATATACACGGCCTGGAAATATAACCTGTTTTTGACTTCCTGGAAATATGTTTCCTTACTCTTATCGTCTTCTATCGTATAGCCTTTTAAGACCATATATTTTGTGCCAAGATAAACCGCCGATTCAAAATTTATCTCTTCATTCCTAAGCATCTCAATGTGTTTAAGCAGTGCCTTTCTTTCGCTATCTGTCTCCCAACTTTCGCGCTTACCCTTCAAATCTTCTAAGAGATCTTTTCCTGCCATCGGATAGACCGTATCTCGAGCATAAGCGATATTCTTAAACAGTATGTCCAGAGTAAGCTCTTTTCCTGTCTTGTCTTTATATATGTCTCCGTATTCTTTAAATACTTTCCTGGTGTATACGGAAAGATAAGGAAGGTGCTCATCAAATAACTTTACGTCGTTTGAATTCGCTGCCTTGAAAATCTCTTTTCTGTAATCCAGCTCTTCTATCAGTTTTTCTTTCGAATCTATGCCTGTAGTAGTAAGGTCTCTCGCCATCGGAGTAAGCATACCGCTTCTCTCAAGCCGAGAGGATTTTGTATAAAATCCTGTCGATCCTTTTTTTCTATCGTCTATATGAAGCATGTAACTCTCTAGAATATCTTTATTCTTTAGAATAACCTCGAACAGGGTTTTGACATAATTATTTTCTTTTATTATGTTGCCTTTTGCGTCAAAGAAACCCGACCATTTCTGCGGATATTCTACAAGGTCTCTGGCTATGGCCATGATATATCCGGTCTTTTCATATTCAGTGCCGGGCACCTCGATCTTTTCGGAAACGAGGCCTTTGGCAATGTTAGGTAGTATCACATTGAATAAAGTTTTGACCTTCTCTTGATCGACTATATTGCCGTCAGGATCGAAGAAGCTCTTCCAAGCGTTTGGCCTCAGGACCAGGTCTCTGGCTATGGCCATTCTCACACCTTCTTTATCGGATTTTTTCGCGTAGCCTGCGTTTTTGAGATAACCCAGGCTATCGAGGACAAAGATATTGGTAAAGGATTTAACCAGCTTATCCACATTGCCGGGATTTATAATACGGCCCTCTAAGTCAAAAAACGCGCTCCATGCATCGGCATCGGTCTGAAGGGCGATATCCCTTGCGATCGCTATCTTCATTCCGTTTCTCTCGGAAGGTGCCGCATACCCGTAAGCTTTTAGCGTAGGGTCAAGAGCCGAAAGATTGCCGAAGATACTAAACAGCTTCTTAACCTTCGCCTCATCTTTGACAGTGCCATCTTTATTGAAGAAATCTTTGTAGACCCTATGATTTGTAACCAGATCTATCACTATGGCGATCTTCTGCCCCTCTTTCTCGGATTTTGTCCCGATCAGGTATTTATCTATAGCGGATAGATTGGATAATCTGCGGAACATCATATCCATATCTTCGGGGGCGAGGTTCCTGTCCAGCACAAAACGTGCCCACGAGATGGCCCTGCCGAGCGCTAGCGATTCTTTTGCCTCTTTAAGGGTTTTACTGTATTCATTCTTATAAAATTCCAGCTTCTCTTTGTCGGATTCCGTGCTCACTAACCCGGAAAGCATCTTCAGCTTGGCGCCTTCTGGTGTACTCGCTATCTCTTTGGCCGTCACTTCGCCGTAGAACTTGTTCACAGCTGGCGATACAGCGGCGACCGTATCGACCACCGACGGCATCTTTCCTTCCCAGCCGTTTACTTTAATAAGGCTCGCTATGAGGCTTAGGATACCCTTGTCTTTCATGTCGCCGAAGAGGTAAAGGCCCTTTTTCTGGAGAAGCGTCGCGAACTCCTTCGCGCGGTTCGACATCACGGTTATCTCGTCCAAAGTGAACTTGGCCCATTCGGACTCGTCAAACTTCGCTACAAATTCATCGTGCCATTTTATATATTGCTCGTAATCGGCGGCGGTTAAGGTCCCGCCTTTGGCCATCCTGTCATACATATTTAAGAATTTGATATCTTCAGGGGCCTCTTTCTTCACTAGCGTATCTCTGGCCGCGCCCTGGCCTTTCCCTTCGCAACTGTATCCCGGCGACAGAAGAAGGGTCGCCCGCCTTGCGTAGTAGCTTACCAGCCCGAGCTTTTTGTAACTTAAGGTTTCATCTCTATCCACGAACGCGAATTGGGTGCCGACAAATTCGGGTAACGTTTCGATTGTCTTGACTTTGGGCAGGATGGTCCGGGCGAAATATATGAAGTTGCCTATATATGCCGACATTTCATCTTTTGTCATGTTATGCGCTTTTCTATATCTATCAAAGACTACTCTGAGAAGATCCTGAACGCGTTCAAGCTCCTGGGCCCGGGTCTTCGGCATTCCCATAAGCACGGCTATCTCGGCCATTTTCTCCCTGGATATATATCCGGCTTCTTTTAAATTGGCTGCGTTGACTTCGATCGAAGCACTCTTCTCCATCGTCTTTACGAGAGCTGCGGCCAGATCGTCTTCCGGCGTAATGCCTTTCGATAATCTATTTAAAGCTTTATCGACCCATTTGATCCCCCTTGAAGCCACTCGTCTGGCCTGTTCCGCCATAGCTATCTGCGCGCCGAGATCCGCAAAATCATTGCTGAGTTCCTCAGTACGCACTATATCTTTCCTAACCTCTTCCACGCCGGTCTCTTCTATCCTGCCGCCTACTTTTTCCACAATATCTTTTAACTGCGCGTCTATTGTACGGAGTTCCGCAAGCTGCGCAAAGTATTCCTTCTGGGCCTCCAGAAGATCGTATTCTCTCTCGCGTAATTTGTCCGTGGGAATAGTGGTGTTGAGGTAGTTCTTTCTTTCCTCCACCACCATACGCGCTCTCTCTTTGTAAACACCTTCTGCCAACTTTATCGATGCAATAAGATTGGCGCGTCTCGATATAGAGTCATCTATCTTACGCCTTAATTCAAAAAGGTTCTTTCTAAGCTCTTCCTTTACTTCCTTTACCCTGATCTTTTCCGCGTTATTTTCCCAATAGCTCGGGTTCAACCTGACATTTAAAACTAAATTCAGCCCTGGCGTTAATTTTTCGCTGTTTACGAGCGAAATTGAAAGCTCCGTCCACCAATTGTCGCGCAATACGGCCCTTGCGGAGACTTCTTCTTTATCTATTCTAAGTTTGAGCGCTTTTATATCGGGGTGGCCGGCCTCTATTTTGGGCCAGATAGCATCAAAATCTACCTTCTCCAATCCTACGGATCTGCCGGACTCATCCTTAAAATCTATATCGCCTACGCTCTGCAGCATATTCATCATCTTTATCTTGAGATCATTGATCTGAGCCGTCGTATCTCTCAGCGTCTTTTCCGTATCCGCGATAAGGACATCATATCTATTGACTGCTTCGCCGCCGGATTCTGGATATATCCTGGTATGCGCTTCCATGCGCGATCTTTGCTCTCTCATCTTCTTAAGTATAGATTTCAGGGATTCCGCTTTCACAAGCGCGACTCTGTAGGCTCCGTATGCGCCGTCTATATCTAATCTCGTGTTAAGCTTTTCCTTTTCGCTATCCAATTGTTTTATCATATCTTCGAGCCTGGCCTCTTTAATGGCGGGGTTGGTGAGCTCAAACCATCTTGAAGGGTCGGTATAAGCCGTAAGGCCATAGCGGAAAGTGTCGTTTCCGGCGCCCGGCGCATAAGGGGCTCCAAGGAAGAGGTACGGTAGACGGGCCGTCAATTTTTTCTTCGTCAGCTCCAGTTCGCTCTTCTCTTTTTCGGTGGTAGCGATTTTGACCGGGACAGCATTCTTTTCCGCCAGCTCTTTAAACTTTTCCCATGTGATCGAGATCTTGTCGCCTCTGCGTTTTTGGCTCAATGCCTCTCTCGCAAAATCTTTTAGCTTAGTCACAGAAGGCGACTCCATCAAAACATCGTCTGTTCTTCTGAGAGAGTTGTCCAGTGCCGTAAGGATCTTCTTCGATCGTTCTTTTACGAGCCCTGCTTTCTTTAAAACTCCTTTTGCATTTTCCAGCGCCATCCTGGATCTGGCAAGGTCCATCTCTATACGAAGAACGATATCTTCTCGCGAGCCTTTTCCTTTTAACCTGTCTAATTCTTTGGTGATCTTCGCTATCATCTCCTCCGCCCCTTTAACATTCGCCTTGGCGGTTGTAAGATCATTATCGGTTTTCAGATCATCATTTATCCACCCTATTATTACACTCGCTGCTTTCTCCTGCTCCAACTGCTGGTCTTTTTTCACTTGTTTGACATTGATCTTTTTAGCGGCCCACCTGCTTGTAAACCATATGGGGAAAGGCAACTGCAAGCCTATCCACCAGCTCTTATTCTTTATATTATTTTCTCCAGTTATAGAAAGATCATATGGCTCTCCCTTATCGGCTATATCGACCACCCGATCTATCGACTCCAATGTCTTTATGAGCTTATCGACTTCCGCGGTAAGATCCACGCCGTATTTAAGCGAACTCTTTCTCACGGAATATTTAAATTGTATTTCTTTGAGCCTTCGTTCAAGATCGGCAACATCGTTCTTCGCCTGAAGTTCGTTATTATGAACGTCGAAATCTTTTCCGGCGGCATCTATCCTTACTTTCTGATCCTTATCCTGGCGATCGCGAAGCTCTCTTAATCTTACCGCCAGATCCAGCCTTTTCTTGGCTTCCCGCAGTTCGAATTTTAGCAATTCTTCATCGATCTGAGCCCTCTCAGCCTCTATCATCTGATCGCTCTTTGCCGCCCTTACATACGCATTGAACATTTCTTGGAGGCTGCCTCTGTAAGCAATTCTCGCTTTGAATGCGGGATCGGCTACTCGTATAACGGCGCCCATTGAAAGCGTGCCGGACGTAGTGGCAGCGCTCGGCTCCGAAGGAGCGGCTCCTGTGGAAGGGTTGCTTCCTGCAGAAGGAGCGGCTCCTGTAGAAGAAACGGCTGTTGACGGCCACGGCTGAATTATCGGCGCGCCGCCTCCTCCTCCGATAGGCGCCTGTCCTGTGGAAAGAGTCTGCTGCGCAACAGCTTGTTCTCTTGTATATGTATAGCCGGCGCTCAATGTCTGAACGCGTTCTTTTAAAGACTTGTTCTTCATAATCTCTTCCGAAACTATTCTCTTCTGTATCTTTTCGAAGATCTCCGCTTCCTCTACTACCCATCTGTTCGTGGCCTCGCGATAGAACGATCTATCCGCTAAAAGGTTATTGACGTTTTCGTCTATCTTCCGAAGTGTGCTCTCGGGAGTCTTTAATGCCTTTAGATATAATATCGATTCGTTGGCTCTGCGCCGCATCAACTCTTTAGCGGCGACGAGCATATTCTCCTCCGAGAGATTGCGGGGTATGTCATTTGATTCGATGCCCAGTTCCGCCAGCATGCTGCGAACATTTTTTATCAAAGCCTTGAATTGTTTTACCAGCACCTCGGCTCTTATCGCTTCCAATTCTTTCTTTAGATAATCATCCTGTGAAATAATATTATTTTTAGCTTTTACTTTATCTTCTTCCGCCTTTTCTCTCGCGTTCTTAGCTATCTTTACGAGCCGCGCTAATGTGTCGTTATACAGTTTCAAACCATGCATCAGTTCGGCACTTTCCAAGTACATGTTTCTCAATTCCTGAATATATTTGCCTTCCGCCAGCCTCTCCTCTAATTGGCGGAGCTGGAGATCTACATCTTTACCGAGAGTGATCTCAAATCCGACTCCGAAATTGGCGCTCGTTACAGCGCCTAAATTGAGCGTCGCGCGGGCATTTAACTTTACTGCTGTATTACGCTGCTCCATAGCGAAAAGGGTATTCAATGTCTGGTCCTTAATACCCAAGACTTTAAGTAATATACGGGGTTGCCTGTTCCTGTCTTCCAATTTTTCCAGTTCCCTGGCAAATTCTTTATCCGGCGAAACTGAAGTATCTATCTCCACTCCTTCTCTAACGTCATAGCCTGCTAATGACTTTACCAGCTCTCTCGCGTTTCTCGATGCCTGCTGCGCTTTCAGATACCTGACGTTCGCTTCGTTCTGTTTCGCTTTTAAATTCTCCAGCTCGCCCTTCGTAAGTTCCCCTTTTTCAAACTGCGCAAGCGCCGTCTTTAGCGCTTCTAAGCTTGTTTTATATGAGACCTGGGCGGCGTCAAGCTCCTTTTCCGCTATCTGGCAAAGGCCGAACGCCCTGGTCAATCCGAAGAGAAGCTGCCTCTTGAACAAGGCTTCTTCCTGCTTCGCCCGCTCAGTTTTCATTTCGGCGCTCTCTACTATAGTCTCTCGTCCAGGGTATTTCAGCCAATGACTTACAGTCACTCCTACAAATGCGGCCCCCGGGAAACCAATGCCCGCAAAACCGATGACTTCCGGCCAATATAACCGCGATGTGCGCTTCGCGAGAAGTTCCTGCCTTGTTATCCTGAGCCTCTTCATCTCGGCATCAGCTGATGCAGTGCTATTTTCAGAAGCATCCCTGAACGATACCCTACGCTGCGGACCGGTCGGGACCAATGCCCCGGCAGGAATTGTTTCCCTGTCAAGCTCTTTAAGATTACCGCTAATCTGCGCAGAGGCTCTTACCTTAACCTCTTTTAGTTCGTCAAGCTTTCTGGTTGCTTTCGATAGTTCAGCGCCATACTCTCCCTTCTTTCTGAAGAGTGCTTGCCGCGCGGCTTTTAACTCCGCCGGAGTTGCGGCTACAGCGGTTTCCGGAGCCGGGCTGACTTGCGGTTTAGCGAGCTTAGGCGCCGCGGTAACGGCCGGCTTGGCGGATGAAGGAACCACGGAGACAGCTGGCTTAGCCGGTGCGATAGCCACAGCCGGTTCAGCGGGCCGGGGAACTGCAGTAACAGTTGGCTTAGCCTGCGGAACGGTCACGGCCGGCTTGGCGGGTGAAGGGACCGCGGTAACAGCAGGCTTGGGAGCTGCGATAACGATCGGCTTAGCAGATGGAGCAACCGGAGTAACGGCCGTCTCAATTGGAGTAGGTCTTGCCTTACTCTCGCGTAATAGCAGCTCTCTTATTAAGGAAGTCATCGTCTCGCGGCCGACTTTTCCATCACGCTTTGCTAGTCTGTGATCTTCCTGGAATTTTCTAACCGCGGCTTCCGTCTCCGTCCAGTATATTCCGTCATCTTTATACTTCGGTAGATCATAGCCGAGCGAGATCAAAGCGCCCTGAATCACTTTAGTGTTTGGATCAATACCAGGGCTCTTGGTCCTCTTTATAACATTACCCTGATTTATGAAGTTAGATGGTCTCGATATAAGGATTGCGACGGCAGGATTATTTTCCCGGGCATATTTTAAAGCATTCGCAAGATCCGCGAACTGCGGTATCTCTCCCTTTTCCGGAGCAGCTGGCGCTGGTGCCACCTGTGGCTGGGTAACTGGTGTTGGCGTTTCAGTAACCGGCGGCGCTACCTCGCGGAATCCCGTAGCGAAATACTTCTGCAGGAATACATACATCGCGTCCTGTTTCGCGTAGCCGTTCGGTGAAAGCGTTCTATTATTTAAAATCATGTTCGGCATCAGACCCTCGAACATAGTGCCGTTCCATGAAGGGATGAAATGGGCCGTCTCAACTCCTACGCCCGTCTTAACCCGGTGTTCGTAATAGCCTTCTTTCGGTTTCTGGGCCTGCCAATCCCACGCTTCGGGTAATGTCTTAGATGTCTTCAGCCAGGCTTCTTTAGGTATATCGCCTTTTGCTATCGCTATCAGTAACGCCGGGCGTATCTCGGTATAGATAAGTCCATAGTGCGACTTTGTCAGCCCTGTATCTTCGTCATATCCATTGGCGAACTTTTGCTCTTTAGCATCATACAACTTATCGAACTTCATGTTCATGACGATGTTTGCCGTCTCTGCCTGTAATCCAGGGAATGTCTCACCGGCAATTATAAGGCCTGCGGCGAGCCATCCATTGTCAACGGTAGAGATGTGCCTGTCTCCCTTTGTCACGGACTTCAAGTCATCCGTATGATAATAGTTCCGGTATAGCCCGTTCCACTTGTCCAATTTCTTGAGAGTATTTATAGTGTTGATGATCCTGGTCCTGGCCTCAGCCTCATCGATAAGCCCTAATTCTTTTGCTCCGACAATGCTTGTAAGGTAGAGCCCTATGTCGGTTATGGAAGTATGCTTAACGGCGGCTCCTCGCGAATCTATCATGTTTGGCGGCAGCCAGTTTGTGCTCTCATTAACGTTATCTTTAAAGTAGTCCCAGGTCTTTTGAGCTATACTCAGAAGCCTATTCCTGTCTTCCGAAGAAATGTTTCTATCGAGTGATAGGCCGGCAGGAGTCTCTATCTTGTCGAACGTCTCGTTCAATAAGCTGATTGACTTTTTGATAGCTGCATTTGAGGCAAAACGGTCTTGTATAACTCCACCTTTTAGGCAATTGACCATAGCTATGAAACTCATGGCCTGGTTGACCGCTACATACTGTCTGGAGGATTGTTCGTTCTTCGCATTTACGGAATCATACATTCCGTATTTACCGAGCACCTGAGGATATAATTTTATCATTTCGTCTATATTCCACATCGCTTCAGCAGGCGCTACGTCAAGGGCGAGGAAACTCGCATGAGGGGCTATAATTCCTTCTCTACCAAAAACATAGCACTTGTCAGCTTTACCTATACTGCCAAGCGGGCCTCCGGCAATTAAATATTCCCCGTTCGACGGACTGCATGCGGCCGAAGTTCCCCAGATCGGAAATCCCATAGGCGTTAATGTTAATTTATCGGCTGCAGACTTAACGGTGGCTGCCACCTTTCCTGCCCAATTCTCTATTCTCTTGAATGCTTCGTCAAGCCCGGCGCGAGGCTTTCTTTCCATTGCCTTCTTCGTAACCTTCTTTGGCTCTTTGGCCGCGGCAGCTTCCTCTTTGGCCAGTTCAATTGCTAGATTACGAGGATCAAGCTGGAAATGCATAGTGTCGTCTTTGAATAGGCCTTTGAAATTGCCGCCATATATCATGCCGTATTTTTCCGCCGCAAGCTTGCCGACTATATCATACATATAACGATTAGCGGAAACATGTGAATCGCGAACTATCCCATTTTCATCTATTAAATAGATATCCATGGCGATCCCTCTAACATGCGGGCTGTTGTTAATAAGCCGCTCAACATCAGGATATCTCGCCTTAAGTTGATTCGCCTCATCAGCGGGAAGCAGAGAATTTGCGGGATCAATGATATAATCGGCGAGCTCCGCTATCTTCTCGCTATCCTTATACTTAAGATCCTTATAGTGTTTCTTAACGACCATGGCTTCTCTTTCTTTCGTCCGCACTACGCTAAGCTTGTAGAACCGCCAGCCATACTTAGCGTATATCTCCTCTTGGAGCGCTGCCATATTATCAAGAAGTTTTGGATTAGCTCCAGCTTGATTAACCCCTGCCGCGCCGGCAAATTGCTTCTTTTCGACCTCTGCCGCTTTTTCCCGAAGGGACGCTATTTCCATAGCGGTGTTCTTGCTTATCGTTTTAGCGACATCCGCGCTGTTATCCAGCGCTAATAGCTCTCCTATTAGCGCAGCCATAGTTTCGCGGCCGATCTTTCCATCTTGTTTCGCGAGGTTATGCTTTTCCTGGAGCGCTGCGACAGCCTCTCCGTCTAGATTATAATCCAGAGCTTTAAGAATATTTCGGATTATCAGGATGTTTGGGTTATCGGTGGGGCCACCAACATTGCTTATAACATTACCCTGATTTATAAAATTTGCGAGCGGGGATACGAGTTTCGCGACAGCGAGGTTACTTTCCCGGGCATCCTTCAAGACACTCGCAAGATCCGGTTTTTCCATCCTTACAGGCGTAGGCACAGGCGAAATCTGCTCAGGAGCAGGTTGCACTTCGGGAATAACAGGCGGTGGCGGAGGAATTCCACCCGCGCCGGGCCCTGCTGCAGGGCCCTGTCCTGCAGTGCCGCCACCGGGGGTTTCGCCGACCTGAGGCTTCTCCTTCGGCTTCACTTGCTCTTCAATAGCTTTTTCAGTAACTTGCGGAGCCGCGGGTGCGGTAATTTGAAGTGTTTCAGGCGCCACAACCGCTTTCCCATTCATGATATCATCAAAAACACTGCTAATATTATTGCTCAATCTTTCGAATCCGGAGAACTGCTTCGGAGAATATTTGCCTATAGTTTCAGCGGCGGCTATGGCAGCTCGGTCCATCGCGCCCTGCTTCAGACCGGCCTTTAAGCTCTCCACCTGCGCAGAATACGCGGCCTGCGGGTAGGCCACCATCGGAGCGGCGCCTGCCGATAACATTATAGCCTGTCCTGCCATTCCTGAAATAGTTTCCGACATCTTACGGCCGGTCATCTTCTCGATGTTCACGCTGTATTTATTAATAAGGAGAGTTCCAAACCCTACCGCGCCCACAAATATCAGCGCTGGAACAGCTCCGCTGAATAGTATAAACACGGCCGGTAGCGACATAGCGTACATCAATATATTGCGCGAATTTGGCACGAACGATTCCGCTAAAGTTCTCCAGTAACTCTGGCCGGCGCGTTCAGCTTCCAAGGCCACCTTGCGCGCCTGGACCACCTGCAATATCATCATCGCTATCCCGATAACCGCGACCGGAATGGATATGAGCGGCATGATAAGGGCCGAGGAGAATACAGCGGGCGTTCCGAATATTGCGGACAAGACTATAAGACCCACTGCCGCGATAATACCGTAGGCTCCGCCTATAAATACCGGCAGTTTCGCTCTGTAAGATCTATTCTCGATACTTCTGGCCACCAAGCCGGCAACCACCGCAGTCACGACTATAAAACCAAGCGAGATGAGAGTGGTGGCGAGAATACCGCCGGCCATCTGCAATGCAAAGACGACGCCTATAGAAATGGCCAGCGCCCTCACGAATGTATTGAACCCTGATTGGAAGCGCGTAGGCGTGATATCTCTGACTGTTTCGAGTTTCGACTTAAATATCGCGATAAGGGTTATATTGGCCGCGAGCGCAAGTGTTACTGTGACCAGCGCAAGCGGAAGCGCTACTGATCCCACCGCAAGTATAGGATGTGCTATCGCGGCTATCAGCGTGCCGGCGCCAACAAATAGTCCGGGACCTGCAAGGATCTGTAAGGCCATTATGCCTGTCCATCGGCCAAAAGCCTTGAAGAAGTTCCCTCTGCCTACGCCGACTGTGAATCTCAGGAACTCCGTATTAGATGTATCGAGCACGCCTATCTTCTTACCGTAAAGCTGTTTTAAATATACAGCCGAGATGAGCATCATCGCCGCGGCAATACCGGCTAGGAGAGGATGCGCCGTCAACAGCGTGACTAAGGGCTGCAGTATGCTATCAGCCAGCGAAGAGAAGCCGTATTTAGCCGTCAGGAAACCTGCTCCTACGATCATAATTATGGATGCGAATGTTTTGATAAAGTTGGTGGAGATAAGATCGCGCAAGCTCCGTTTCCCGGTCTCCGCCACATTCTCGACTTTATCTCCCATGTCCTGGGCAATAATGGCGGACACGAATGCTTTGGCATCTTTTATCCTGGCGTCAAAAGTCCTGGCAAGTAACGCCAGGTTCGCTATCTCCTTATTGAACTGTATAAGAGCGGGCCTCAATCCCAGCCTTGCTTCCCGGGCCAGATAGTCAAGCCGTTTCCGGATAACCTGCTGTTCCGTCTGGAATTTACTCATCTCATCGGTCAGCACGGAAACAGTCAACTGTGCCAGAACGGCTATCTTCTCATCGATCGTCTCACCCTCTTTGAGATTATTCACTATACCATCATAGGCGCCTATCGCCTTAAGGAATTTTATAAATTCGTCACGCGATGTTGTTATATTAAGAAGACCCAGGATCTTTTCCTGATATGCGAATACCTCGTTCTCATATTCGCGGCGTTTCTCATCATTGCGGCTCTGCTCACTCACTATCCTGTCTCTGATCTCAGCTATTAAACCCAGTCTTACTGTGCGCCCATCCGCTGCCATAAGCCCGTCGATAGCGGTCTTATCACCTTTCCCCACCGCATTACGCAGCGCGGCTATCTGCTGGTCCAATAGAGTGACATGCTCAGTAAATATTTTTTCATCTAACGAGAATAGCCCTTCCCACGAACCTTTATTGGCGCCTCTATCCGCGCGGCCCTGAGTTTGGATCTCGAATGCCTCAGGTTCATCCAAATAAGTCGATATTACGTGCAACCCGGGGGCATCTTTATCTATCGGCGGCACTTTGGCGCCTTCGGTTCCGTCATTATTAAGGAAACGGCCCTTTATCTCTATATCGATACCGCGATGCGCTATATTGGTAACTATCGTTATAACATTTCCATATCCGGCTTTGGCTATATTTTCAGTAAACTCTGCAGCATTCCTGCCGCTGGCCAGATTTATTATCGTTCCTCGCTCAGCCAGCATAGAAGCCATATTAGCCTCTATATACTTCTTTAGCTCTGCCATCTCGGCATCCGATTCAATCTTTATTAGGATTGGCTGTCCAAGGGACATCTTTGCAGGCAATCTATCTATCAGGGCCGCCCACTTCTCTTCCCTTGTATTAAATCCCGTGTGGCCGGCACTCTTATCCAGCGTCTGTGATTCACCTTCTATCTTGAGCACGGTTTTGATTTTGCCGTGTTTATCCATATACATATTCTCAAAACGCTCTTTTTCCATTGTGCCGCTGGCGCCCGCGTAATCTGTGATAATATCTCTCGAGAGGAAATTGCCTATAGCCATCGACATCGAAGTATACGTTTCGGGAGTTAAATTCGCGTCCGCTACACCTGCGGAAATTTCTATGGCTTGCTGAAGACCTTCGCCAAAAGACATGCCGGTCTTTCTGGCTTTAGTGTCCGTGTCGCAAACATCAACACCAATGACTTTTCCCTTCTCATCCGTTCTAAGGAAGTACTGTTCGTCAACTTTATAGAAAAGGTTCGCCTGTAACGCGTCCATGGCAAAGATCTTCCAGTTTTTAACCGCTATATCTAGAAGCTCTTTATATTCATTGTCTTTATATAATTCCCGGATCTTCTTCTCGATTGCCTGCTCTCCGCTGTCAGTCAAATATGCTTCTCTTGTCCCTTGCGGAATATATAAATAGCGTTTTTGATTTTTTAATACCATCTCTTTAACTATACTGTTTATCCCCTTGCGTACAGCAAGGCGCTTCTCAGCATCGTCCATATCTTTGCCTGATATAATGCACGGCGTCGCGGAACCAAATACGAGCATCAGATCCGCCTCATCAAAGAGTGTAAAATACTTGTTCGTATTCATCTCGAGAGTATCGGTCCCAAGCCTCTCCTTCATATTACGATGGACGAACCTGTCCCACTTACCATATATGATATCGCAGCGCTCGAAAACCTTGTCGATAGCGGCCTCACTCTCAACTTCCACCCCATTCTCGAATATTACGCCGATCTCGGCAACGCTTCCATTAGCCATAACTTTCGGAAGAATAAACCCTGTCACAGCGCCGCACTTGCTCAATATAGCGCCCATCTTATCCTTCACCATTGCCTGTTCGGTAAGATTGTCTTCGTGAGTCATTATCAGGACTTTTTCACCCGGCCATACCGTTTGCCGAATAGGATCATTGAGCACTTCGAGCGCAGTCACGCCCTCGGTAAGCGTCTTACCACCGCCTGTTCGCAGTTCAGCGAATTTCCCTTCTTTCATCGCCTCGACCGCTTCTATCTGTCCCTTCCTATAACTCAATTTCTCCGCAGGTATCCCGCGAACTTCTCCGAACACCTGAAGAGCTTTTTTCTGAATGTCAGTTTCACCGGGGATAATCTCCACAACTGGCGGTATTGCGGCGGGCAACTGTAATTCAGCCGGCTCAACCGGTGCCGGAGCCTTGGCTTCCTCTAATAATATAGCCGGCGCAGCGGCAGGCACCGCCACCTCAGCCTTTTGCGCTCTCAATATGGCGAGAGTCATGTCATTGGGGTTGATACCACTAGCTAACGCTATTTCTACATACGGCTTTATATTATCTCTACCTAATGAGAGTAGACTTAAATTCTTGGCGCTCAGCTTAACTCCGGCATCTTCGAACCGCACCAGCTTATCGGCATACAGGTATGGGTTTGCAAGATAACCTTTTTTATTAATCCCGAGGGCATCTAATTTCTTTAAGGGTTTGAATATCCCATCCTGAGGCTTAGAGCTAATGAGCCTTACAGCCGAAGCCATATCTCTATCGGAAATATTTCTAAAATCAGGGTTGGTCGAGGCAAGGTATGAAGCGATCCCTCTTAATCCATCGACGTTTAAAGCGGATAAGAGGGCGCGGTAATTATTTATATTCTTTACATCGAATCCGAAGCTTTCAAAATACTTAACTATCCCCTTCATGCCGGCAGAGACCTCACGCCCATCTACGGGATTTGCAGCATTTATCAATTTTGTCAAGCTGCTGCGATTGGTGATTATATTAAGGAGGGCGAGATATGTGGCTGCGATCTCATGCGCTTTCTCATTCTTATTAATGGGTGTCATCTGCAAAGCATAGTGGAATGCTTCATGCGGCAGGTGGAAGAGTCTTACCTCTTCTATTACCCTTCCGGTTTTAGGATCATACGCTCTGGGACTTATATGAATGGTGCCGTCTTCCGGATCGAACGCGCAGAAACGGTCAAAGAGGTTATTATCGAGCACCACGGGAGGCGCGTTTATGCCGGCGTAAAATTTCCCGATAGTCCTGTCAACTATTGTCTGGACATCCGAACCTGCTTTCTTCTTAGCGGCGACCTTTTCTCCGGGAGCGATCTCCGGCAATGGTATCGGCGAAAAGAGCATACCGGCAAAATTGTTCACTTGCTGGCCTATCACGGGCAGTCCCGCGAGACCGGTCGCGATGAGCGGTAAAATGAATGCCAGCATAAATGTGGTGGGCCCGGGACGTCTCCCAGCACCTTCTTTTTTGCTCGAGACCAAAGAGACAATGAGTTTCGCAATCAATACGGCAGGCGTAATAATCGTCAATACCCAGGCCATGACACCGATCAGGCCCAGCCACCAGCGCTGGCTTAAATAGGCATTGTTTAAAACCTCTGCCGACACATTTATGAGCAATTCTTTCTTATAAAAATCCTGCTGTTTCTTAATTGGCTCTTTTTCGAACGAAGGGAGGCTGACAAAAAGCTCCCGGATGCGGCCCAACGTTTTAAGATAGAGGCTAAAATAACCTGTGGCAACATCGCCTCTCTTACGATGAATGGCCTCATGAACGGCCGTCCCGACTCTTTTAACGGTGTTATTCCGGCTGCTTAGCTCTATTTTCACTCCGCGAGGATTGCGCGCTATCATGCCGAAAAAAGTATCGCCTTTAGTGGCGCCGGAAAACCAATCGGTATCAACCAAAACAATAGGCGCATTATCATTTTTCAGATACTCATACGTATCGGGAGCAAGAACAGAGAGCGCAAACAGCGTCTTCTGAAGCTCCTCTACCGGCGATAATCGTCCTGTTTTCCTGTCCAGCACCAGCTTACCTTTTATATATTCCGGCAGGGCCGTCTTGTCAACGCTCCTCCATATTTCATCGATGATGCGGTTGATGTTATCTATCCTGGTTTCAGGCATATTTTCCAGGCCGGGAACACCACGAAAATCTTTTAGAGCTAACTTTCCCCGGTTATTGACGAATGCATCTATAAGGAGAGGGTTTTCTATCATCTTGCTTTCGGAGTTGAGGCGTGGAGCTCTATACATGAAATACTGCGAAGAAGCCATTTTTGCGAAATAAGTATCGATCGCATCCCGGAGCTTTTTCTGGTCAAGCGCGAACTGCTTTTCGGCCACCAAAGACGGCGGCTTAACAGCCTGTACCGGCGCAGGTTGCGCTTTTACCGGGGCCTTAGTTCGTACCGCCGTAGGCATTTTTACTGCTTGTGCCAGTTTTATCTGTGGACCTCCCGGAACAGTTCGCGCCGGAGCGGCTATTGAGTAAACTGAGCTTGAGACAAGTATAAATAGTGTAAGGATAAATGTTAATAAAATATTGACGAATGGATAGCCTGCTTTTCCACAAACTTCGACTAAAATTCTTTGAGCCGCTTGCACTGCCGGCGGTGCGACAGGAGTTTCTCCTGCCACGGACCCGACGCGTTCGCTAGGTCCGCCGGGTGTCTCCGGGCCGGCTTTCGCGATCTTGATTATTTCATAAAATCCAGGCATGGTATCGTCCAGCGGCATCATCTTGAAGGATTCTGCTTTGAATGCTTTTTCAAACTCACTGGTCACACTAGAACCGGCAATATAAAGCTTTCCGCCGTTTCTTAACATTCTGTAAATTTCCGCCGCGATATTAATATAATAGTCCGTTTCGGAGAGTGGTGTTTCGCGGGCTTTTTCATATAACTTATAGCACTCCGCATTAAAGAAATTTACGGATATTATAGTGTTAACCGATCCATCGGCTATTTTGCGAGAGTTATCTCCTGTAATGTCTCCTATAAATAACTTCTTTTCCTCATCAGCTAGTGAATAATTTAAGTCAAGCCCTATAAGCTTTGCATTTCTCTTCACCTCTACTTCATTCCGTAAAAAGTCGTTAAAACCTCTTTGTTCTGCTCCGGCTAAATGCAAGACCGTGGTCGGCTGGTCGGGGGTGCTATTCTTTGGAATCATGCTATCTATAATAGCTTTTTCAGTATCGACGGTTTCGGTTTTCAAGGTCTCAATAAGCGCGTCAAAGGCCAACTTAGCATTTTTGCTTGAGAAATCTAATATAACCCGCTGTGCGGCTGATTCGCTAACCGTTGGAGTGGGCTTTATAGGAGGGGTTGGTGCAATAACTGTTTTATCGGCAAGCTCTTTTAACTTTGCATCTATCTCTCGCGCGTTTAATCCATCCTGAGCTAACTTACCCTTCCATTCTTCCGGAGTTTCTGGCGGCTCTTTTTTCCAATCACGTAACTGTACGAAGTTAAGCTCTTCTCCGGAAATTCTAATAGTTAAAACTGCCATTGGCTCATTCTCAAACGAAGCCCTCTTTAGATAAGAAACAGTTTGTTTACATCTTTCCAAAATTTTTGTTAGCAATTCGTGCGCATTTTCATCTTTTATAATCATGTCTAGATATGAAACTAAAGGCGCAATGCCGTTCTTTAAATCATAAAACTTAATTTCCCCACCACGCGATATAGTATCGATTAACGCCCTTTGGTGAGGAGATAAGTCTATGTTTTTAGCTGTTTGGTCTATAATCTTAGTTATTCCGAGTCCAGCTTCTTTCATCTGTTGCAGCTTTTTCATGGTATCAGCGCTTAAGTTTTTCTCTCCCCATGGTATACCATTCATATTTTCTTCTATAATATCTAACTGCTTACCGATTGCCTCAGCAAGCTTCCCTGCAAGATCTTTTCCGCCCTGATCAAGCATAGTTGGCGCAGGCAATGCGGCCGGCTCAACAGCTGTCGGCGCTTGACTTAAAACCATCGGAACTGCAGGAGTCTGAGCTGCAGGCACGGCAACTACAACCGGTTTCGCCGCCGCAACGGCCTGCTGCTCGAGATCCGTTATAATCCGGTTTGTAATATTATCCTGCTCTTCTGTGCCCAAACCCTTGCGCCGTAACTCGGTGGCAACCGCAGTGGCAACCTTCTCTTTCCAGTCGCTCGATTCAAGATTGGCCGCGGACTTCACAATGTCTATTATCTTATCGATCTTCGCCTGCTTGTCCTGATCTTCGAGCACTTCTATTCTCTTGGTTAGTCCTTTTATCCGCTCTTCAACCAGCGGAATAACTTTTTCGGTGGCTAGGCCCTTAGCTTCCGTCGGCTCCTCTGCGGAAATATCAAAACCCGCATAATCCAATATAACTTCGCGAACCAGCTCTTGCAATACTTCAGGAGAGAGCGGCTTAACATTTGCATCACGAAATCCTGCTCCTTCTCGCTCTAGAAGCATTGTATAGTCTCTCAGATATTGCTCGACCGCGGCTTTCATTTCCCTGCCGGCGCCTAATAAATTAACTTGCTGTCTCTTCTTAAACGCCAGGACAGCCGCATCTACACCTGCGGCGCCAGTAACTGACTGTAATAAGGACGCGATCAAACTATCAGCGAGCCTAGCCCGCAGCTCCTTAAATTCCGAGCTATTAATCAACTCCTTTGAATCTTTGCCCGCCGGCAGATTATTGACATCCTCATTGAGTTTGCTTATTCCGGCCAGATACGCGCTCGTGGCGATGAAGTATTGTCCGCTCTTGAGGAGTTTCTCGTACGGAGCTGATTTATTCGTAAGGATCGCCACATATGGCCTCTCGCCCTTCGAGGCGTCGAACTTCGGGAGTATTACAATATAGGATGTGCGGTTCTGTCTTAATAGTTCCGTTATGCCCTGCGAGTGGTAACCGCCTGTTATAAGAGCCGCTACGTTCTGATTACGCTCTTTCATTGTGGCAATTGTGTTGGCGAGTATCGTATGATTTCTCTTCTCGGCCGTCCTGTAGAAATCCATCGCTTGGGGGAGAGCGCCGAATATCTTACCGAGATCGTAATCCGTGTCGATCGTAACGCCGTATTTTATCGAGGCGTCCCTTATGAAGGATGCCACAAAGCCAGCGTTGCAGTGCTCGATATTCTTGGCCAGATATTCAAAGTCACCGTTAGTCAGCTTCAGGTCAAAGATATCTCTCAAATATTCCATGCACTTCGTTATCTCGTAAAGCTTCTTCTGGTCTTCTCCGGTGAAGAGTTTTTCTTTTATCTGGTCTTCAAAATCCCTCACCTCTTCGAAGATGGCGGTGAGATCTATCGATTCATAGAGCGTAATGTAATTTGTGTATGATATCAGGTTCTTATAAGGCTCCGCGTCAATGCCGGCCTTCTCGGCCTGTTCCTGCAGGAAGACATAATACTCACCATGTGAAATCTTGCCGGTCTTGTATGAAAGCGATTTCAGGACTATCTGTTCCAGGTCCTGCTTGGAGGCCTTTTTGCTAAGCGCGTCTATAAGAGAGTCTCTCTCCTTATTAGCCTTCTCGAAACTGATATCTTTCTCCAGTTTCAGAGACTCGACAAGCTTGGTCAAGTTCTCGTATCTCTTGTAGTCAGAGCCGGTCCTATCAGCAAGGGCCTTCACCAGGCTCCACCTCTCGGTGAATGTAAGCTTGCCGTCCTTGTGCAGAACCGAATTGGTGGTAAGGTCTTTCAACTCCTGGGAATAGATCTTATCTTGGAGGGTTTTAAGCGATGAGAGCAGGTTTTCAATGTCTTTCCTGATTTCACTGTTTGCCTGGTAAACAGCTCTGAATTGTTCAAGGTTTTCCTGGTATAGGGGCTTGTCTTCGATTCCGTAGAGGGCCACCGGCTTATTCGATGTGACAGTGAAGAATTCGCCCGCTGACATCCTGCCTTCTTTAACCAAGTAGCTTGCGGTTCCTTTTCTGACATTTTCGTTTGAAAAAGCCCTGAGGATGGACGTATCTATGTAACCTGAAGAGCCTTCTATAGCTATAAGCTTTAGGTCATAATTAGTCACTAATGAGTCGAGCACTGAAGCTATCGACTCCTGGGCGCCGAGAGATGAGTGGGCATCCTGGATGTTTATGATAGTCTTATCGCCGGGAGCGGTATAGACTTCCTTAGTGACGGCGACATCCTTGGGGACATTGATCGGACTGTTTACATTGACGGGCGGCTTAAAAGAAAAGCTCCCATTCTGTCCTTTGGACCAGACAGGAGCTCCATCCTGCGCCCATATGATATCCTGATTTATAAATGTGACGACGAGAATTACCGCTATAGCACGCATCCATATCTTATGCCGAGGACTTTGTAAGTCCATTATCAAAGATTTCGAGCCAAGTTCTTCTCTGGCCGAATCAATAGTCTTTTCGTCGTTTCGGATATCCATTAGAGGCCGCCCTCTTGTAGCTAATTATATGATACCACTATAATATAAAGAAACTATGCGCCACGCTTGTTATCAAAAACCTTTTCAAATTTTTACTATCTGCCTTTCTATTCATATTTACATACTAAGTATATCATACATGCAACCTTTGTCAAGTCTTAATATCTACCTTTTTTAGCTCTTAATCCAATTGTAACTTGCTTATTTTATAGCTAGTTACGTCTATGAAAACCTAGCTTAAAAAACAGTGCTCTTTAGCCTGCGGCTACTTTGCATTTTATGCTGCGGAAAACACCTGTGGCGATTGAAGCGGAACTGTATGATGGGACGTCATTTCCGATCTTCGCGGTTTATAAGCTTGGCTCTGTTATTTTTCTCTTAAAAAGTTTTTTTCCTATGTTTGTAACACTTAAATAGATTGCCGGAATTACCGTAAGTGTGCGAAATGTCGCGACTGTAAGGCCGGCCATAACCGTTATGGCCATAGGTGCGCGGAGTTCCGCGCCTTCGCCGCCTAAAAATGCCATAGGTACAAGCCCCAGTATCGTCGAAAACGCTGTCATAAGTATAGGCCTGACTCTGGAGATACTGGCGGCTAAAGCAGCTTCTTTGGTACTCATTCCTCTTGATATATACAGATTAATACAGTCGATCAAGACCACCGTGTGGGCTACGTCTATTCCGCCAAGTATCCCAATGCCTATCAATACATATGCGCTCACGCTTGTATGGGTAATGAATAGTCCCCATGCGACTCCTATAAGTGACAGAGGTATACTGAACATTACGACGAAAGGCTGCCATAAAGATTCGAATAGCGCCGCCATTATCATATACACCAGTAGAAACGCGGCAATTATGGCGTTTCTTAAACTATCGAAAGATGTCTTCATCTCTTCCGATTCGCCCGCCAGTTTGAAGGTATAGTTATTCGGGACATGAATTTTGGTTAATATATTGTCTACATCGGAGGTAACGTCTTTTAAGGCCCTATCATAAATATTGGCATAGACCAATACCACCCTCTCCTGCTCCATCCTTATTATTTCACTGGGGCCTTTACCCCTTGTGAAACTGGCCACGCTCGATAATTGTATTTTAGCGCCTGTCGGTGTTTGCAGCTCGATCCTTGCAAGTTTATCGAAATTGTCCCTATCCTGTTTCCTCAGGCGCACTCGAATATCATATTCTTCTCCCTTATCTTTCAGCTTGCTGGAAACAAAGCCTTTCAGCCCTATCAGGGAGGTCTGCGCTATATCCGTAACCGAGAGGCCGTAAAGAGAGGCCTTATCTTTATCTATATAGACTTTGATTTCCGGGGAAGGTTCTGACAGGTTATTTTTAACGCCGTATATCCCCTTGATACTTCCTAAGGCCTTTTGCACCTCACGGGCTAAATTTTCCAGGACCTTTAAGTCATTTCCCTTTATTTCTATGGTCACAGGCGCTTGTACCGCCGTGCCTGCCGCCAGGACGTTTTCCTGCAATACGTAATCTATGCGCGCTCCTTCAAGTTTCATGGTGGCCAAGTGGCTCTTTACTATCTGAACTACATCGGAGCTCTTCAGCTTCCTTTTCTTCTTAAGAGATACGACTATCTCAGCTTGATTATAGTTTAAGCGGTCTACGATACTTTTCGTCGAGGATTCTTTCGTGGAGCCCACCGTTGCGCTGACAGCTTCCACCTCCGGTATTGTTAAAAGGAATTTTTCTATCTTTTCGGAGACCGTATTGGTAACCTCTAACCTGGTTCCCGCCGGCATATCGATCTTTACGGTAAACTGGCCCTGGTCTACCTTCGGCATCAGCTCTTTATCCATGAATATGAAAAGTGTGAGCGATAACAGGAATACAATAAATGTCTGAAATATATATTTCCCCGGCGCGTTTACATATTTTACTGTCTGCTTTTCGTAGAAGTGACGCACTATCGCGACGGTCTTCGGATCTTTATCCAATATCTTCAAGCCTCTTGAGGCGAGAAGAGGGATTATCGTCATGGAGGCGACCCACGAAGTCATAAGCGAGAATGTCACCGTGAGGGCAAAATCTTTTGTTATCTGGCCGACAATTCCGACGACAAATATCAGCGGCAGGAAGACCACCACTGTGGTTAATATAGCCCCTGCCACCGCGGTGGAGACTTCGTTTGCTCCGATAATAGCTGCTTTTTTCGGATCTTCACCGGACTGCATGTGGCTGAATATATTTTCAATAACGACAATTGCGGCATCGACAAGGCTGCCGACGCCAAAAGCTAATCCGCTCAATGACATCATATTTATCGATACGCCTGAGAGGAACATTAAAGAAAATGTTGCCATTATCGATATGGGGATAGTAAACGCGACTATAAGGGAACTCTTGGCGTTTCTTAAAAAATAATACAGAACTATTATTACGAGAACGGCCCCCTGCCAGGCAGCGTCCCATACGCCGTTGATGGAATCTTTTATAAAACCGGACTGATCATATACAACCTTGAAGCTGATATCCTTGGGCAGGTCTCCTTTAAGCTCCTCGAGTTTCTTTTTTACCCTGTCGATGATCCTGACGGTATTACCGAGCGCCTGTTTCTGTATGGCTATCGATATGTTCTCTTTACCATTGTACCTAGAATAACTCGTCCGCTCCTTGACATCATCGGTGATGGTCGCTATGTCCCGGAGGTAAATGAGCCGCTTATCCTTGCTGACATTTCTTTTTGAGGGCTTACCCGGCTCATCTTCCTGCTGCTGGGGCTGCTGTCCCCGCGCTTCTTCGGAGCCGACAGGGACGGTCTCTACATCGCTGACCTTTTCAAATTCACCGAGCGTCCTGATAAGATATTCATAAAAGCTTTCTTTGATAGTGCCGGCAGGGTAGTTGAGGTTTGCGTTGCTTACGGCTTTCGACACATCGAGGATAGGTATCTGCCGTGATTGAAGCCTGCCCTGGTTAATGTCGACCAGGATCTCGCGCTCGAGCCCGCCGGAGATGGTTGCCGACGCGACCCCTTCGACTTTCTCGATCTCGTCTTTTATCATCTTCTTCGCCAGGCGCCTTAAATTTACGGGCGAACGGCTCTCGGAACTGGAGGTCACGCTCAAAAGCAGGATGGGTTTGTCGAAAGGGTTATAGGCTAATACGATAGGTTCTTCCGCTTCTCTGGGCAGCCTCTCCTTCACGAGATCTATCTTTTCCCTCATCCCGAGAGCGGCGAAGTTTATATTCTGGCTCCATCCGAATTCGGCTATGACAAGAGACAGACCTTCCTTCGATATGGAGCGTATTCTTTTTACGCCGGCAACGGTACCGACCGCCTCTTCTATCGGCTTAGTTATAAGGGTCTCTATCTCTTCCGGCGCGGCGTTCTCATAAGGGGTAACGACTGTGAGCTGTGGATATACTATCTGCGGGAACAGTTCCTGGGGCAATAATCCTAACGAAATACAGCCAAATATCAAAATTCCTGAGACAATCATTATGATTGTCACAGGTCTCTCTATAGAAAATTGGGATAGACTCATATAATTTTTATTATAAGTTTAAGTAGTCAAGCTTGTCAAGACCAATCCCTCGGTGGATCAGATTTTATGTCTTATCACGTGGCTTGAATATGCGGATCTTCCCCGTTAGTTCTTTTATACGGATGCCCGCATTTTCAGACACAATGTATACGCTGGGTACTATAAGAAGCGTAAGGATCGTAGAGCTGGTGAGGCCTCCTCCGACTGTTATGGCCAGCGGGCTCCACAGGTTAGACCCTTCCGAGGTGCTGACAGCCATAGGCAGTAACCCCAGGAGCGTGGTCATTGTGGTCATAAGTATCGGCCTGAGCCTGTCTCTTGACGCTATTATTACCGCTTTCAGGTAATTAACTTTCTGCCTGCGCAGGTTGTTAGCGTGATCGATCAGGAGTATAGCGTTATTGACCACGATGCCGCCGAGCATCATTATCCCCACCAGGACGCCCATCCCCACTGATTTACCGGTCACGTAGAGCGCTATCGTAACACCTATAAGCGCGAGCGGCACCGAAACCATTATTATGAACGGCTGGTGATACGACTCAAAGAGCGATGCCAGCACCAGATATATAAGTACCACTATCAGCCAGATTATTATCTTGAACTGCTTCTGGGTGGCCATCATAGTAGGGTAGTTACCGCCGATCCTGTAATAATAACCATCCGGAAGCTTCAAGTCGCCGAAGGCCTCCTTGGCAAGTGTCGCGGCTTTACTCAGCGGATATTTACCTATATTGGCGCTCACCTGTATCATTCTGGTCTTGTTCTTGCGCCATATTTCGCTGGGGCCAAGGCCATATTTAAAATCAGCCACCTGATCGAGATATATCCTTTCGTCATTCTTATTTATGAACATGAGCTTGTGAACATCTTTAAACGTTTTACGGTATTTCTCGTCAAGCCGCGCTATGGTCTCGACCTCGCTCGATGCCGTGTGGAAAAGTGTCGCGCGCAATCCTCTCATCTGGGCATGCACGGCATCGGCTATATCGGTAGTCGTCATATCGAATATGTAGGCCTTCTTTTTATCCACCCTTAGCCCGAGCTCAGGGCGCCCTTCCCTCATCCTTATCTTGGTATCTGTGAAGCCTTTTACGGCCCCGAGGCGCGTCGCCATCGATATCGCCACTTCACGCATAGTGTCATACTCGTAACCGAATAGTTCCACTATCACCTCTTTTGTGCCGACCTCCTGCTCTTCCTCGAAGTATATGAACGCAGGCCTAAATTTTTCAACCTTAGGACGGAGGGACTCAATGACTTCGGCGACGGAACGCTTGCGCCTTAGAAGGCTTACAAGCTCCACATAGACCTTGCTTGACCACGGCTCGACGCGGGCCGAGAACGTTTTGACTTCGGGGATTTCCTTGACTATAGCTTCGACTTTTTTAACTATCGAATCGGTAGCGTCAAGCTTGGCCCCCGTAGGTAATTCTATGAATATGGTGAACTTGTTCTGTTCGGTAGTGCCCATGAATTCCATGCCGAGCCTGCCTAAGCCGAAGAGTGCGATCAAAAATGCTATAAACGCTATAATATATACGTTCCTTATATTCCTTATGACGTAAATAACGCCCCTGCGCTGGGCGGCATACAGCGCCTTCATGAAGCCAACCACATTGGCCTTTCCGTAACCTTTCGGTATATCTTCGATCGAAAAGCGTGTTCTTGAGGAAAGGAGCGGCACGACCGTGATAGCGACGAAGAGCGATATAAAAAGTGAGATCGTCACCGTCCAGGCAACGCCGCCGTAAAGCAGTTTTATTTCCTGTCCCACAAAGATCATCGGCAGGAATACTGAGACGTGCGTAAGCGTGCCGGCAAGTATCGCCACCCATACTTCTTCGGTGCCCTCTATCGCCGCGGGGATCCCGCTTATGCCTTTTTCATGTTTATGGGCTATATTTTCAAATACGACTATGGCGTTATCGACGAGCATACCTACCCCGAGCGCCAAGCCAAAGAGCGTCATGAAGTTTATCGACAGCTTCACCATCCACATGAATATAAAAGTGATGATAATGGAAATGGGAATCGCCGAGCTCACTATCAGGACCGGCCGCACTTTCTTGATCGCGATCGCCGCTATTACCATTACCACCAGGAGTATATATAAGAATTTCGTGGGTATGAAAAGAATCGTGATTAAAAGAGCTGTTACCAACAGCATTGCTTTCCTGCTCAGTTTTATCATGAAGTACGAGAGAACTATTATAATAAGGCCGGCTCCCTGAAGAAGGGCCACCTTAAGATTTTCGATGGATTTTTCTATAAAATCCGCCTGATTACTCGTTATTACCAGCTGCAGGTCCTTGGGCAATATCCCGCGTAAGCGGTCGACTTCCGCTACAATCGCTTGTGCGACCTTAATGGTGTTGGCGGTCGACTCCTTCTGCACATATATCGATACGACGGGGCGCACATTGACGCGGGCGTATCCTGTAGGGTCGAGGTAAGAATCAAGCACACTTGCCACATCCTTAAGGCGTACCATCGTTCCGTCGGGCAGGGCCGTTACAGGAATATTCTTTATATCATCTACCGTCCTGTAAAGACCGATCGTTCTTATGAGATACTTGTCTTTAGCGCGCTCTATATCGCCGGATAGCAGGTTCAGATTATTGGCGCCTATCATAGCGATGATACGATCCAGCGAAAGATTATACGCGGCCATCTTTCTTTGATCGGCCTCTATCAGGATCTTGCGTTCTCTCCCGCCGGCGACCTCCGCATCGGCTACGCCGGGTATGCGTTTTATCACCTCGCGCACATTCTCGTCCACGATCTTCCGGATCTCTTCGGTAGTGCGCTTCAGGCTCGTTATAGAAATGATAACTATGGGGACATCGGAGCGTTTGAACTGGGCTATGATCGGTTTTTCTATCTCTTTGGGGAGCTTATTCTTGACACGGGCGAATTTTTCACGAACCTCGAGCGCGGCGAACTCCATGGCTATTCCCGGCGTGAAACTCAGGACAACCGTCGATTCGCCCTCTTTGGATATCGAAAGCATCTCTTCCAGATGCGTTACGCTGCCCACGCCCTCCTCGACGAGTTTCGTCACCATCGATTCGACTTCTGTGGGCGGAATGCCGCCTCGCACCTCGATTATTATGCTTATCTCGCCGAAACTTATATTAGGATATAGTTCCACCGGCAGCTGCATCATGCATACTATGCCCAACAAAAGGAGCATCGTATAGATCATCAGCATCGTGACAGGTCTATTGATGGAAAAAGACGGAAGGCTCATTGGTTATTTTCTCTTGAAAAATAGGGACAGCGCCCTATTTTTCCGGACTTATTCGAAAACAAATAGGGCGCTGTCCCTATTTTAAAGATTACGTCTCCTGCACTTCTGATATCTCTACCCGGGCTTTATCCTTAAATTCTTCCTGGACCTCCACTATCACGAGATCGTCCTCTTTCACGCCGTCGTCGACTTCCATAAGATCCGGTGTGGTATGGCCCATCTTGATCTTTCTCACTTCGACGGTGCCGAACTGGGCCTCTTTCTCTTTCACCATCGGCTCTTTCTTCGGCTCCTCCTTCTTCTTTCCGGCCATGAATCCGAAGAGCCCGCGCTTCTTCTCTTTCGGCTTCTCCTCAACTACCTCTTTCTTCGGCTCCTCCTTAGTCACGATGTAAACAAAGACATCGGCGTCCTTCTTCTTCATCGCGGATGTCGGCACCACTATCGCGTCCTTCTTGTCATACGTATAGATGAGCGCCCTGATGAATAATCCGGGTTTCAAGATTCCGTCTTTATTATCAAGCTCTACCTTTATAGTCATCGTGCGCGAACGGCCCTCAATAATAGGAGAGATCCTGTCGACAGTGCCGCTGAAAGATTTATTGGGATAGGATTCGGCGAATACATCCACTTTCTGGCCCAATGTGACATTAGGCATGTCCTTCTCTATTATGCTGAACTCGGCGTATACTTTATCCATAACTATAAATGTTCCGACCTTATCGCTGGTACTGGGATTTACGTAACTGCCGACATCTAAAGTCTTTGGTCCCATAAAACCGTTGTACATCGCGTATATATTTGTCTTGTCGAGATCCGATTTCGCGGATTCGTATTCAAGCTTGGCCTGCTCCATCTTCAAGGGCGATATCGCCCCTATCTCGAAGAGCCTCTTATTTTTATTCAATTCAACTTCAGCATATTTTAGTTTTAAGAGCGCGTCCTTCTGCACAACGCTCGCTATGATGTCGCCTTCCTGGATCTTCTCGCCTTCCTCAAAGTTCATGCTCTCTATAACGCCCGCCGCCTGAAAGCGAAGATCGACTTCTTTGAAACCTTTTATGTTTCCTATGGCCGGCAGCGTATCTTTAAAATCCATGCGCCTGACCTTATAGACCTTTACCGGCGTAACTTCCTCTTCGAAACTTACGGCGGGGACCTTGCCGGCGGCGCTGGGTTTTTTCTTGAATATCGCCTTCTGGATGTTCCCGGTCGTCCTTACCAGGATTACCACCGCCACTACCGCGACAATCGCGATAAAAAGAAATTTCTTCTTATTTTTTATGTCCATATATGAAGCGCCCCTTTTTTTGTGTCCTGATAAATTTTATTCATCCTTAAAATAATCTTCGATGCCGATCGCTTTATTTATACTTGCTATGGCCGTATGACAATCCGCTAAAGCCTGCACATACCCGAATCTCTCCTGAAAAAGCTTTATCATGCTCTCTATGACGCCGGAGTCCGGCGCCTCATCGAGCGAGCGTTTCGTTTTCGTAAATTCGAAGTCATTTTCCTGGTACCTTACTTTATTGGAAGCCGTATCGAGCTGTATAAGCGCTTTCTGGTAATTGAAACACTGTTCTTTCACCTCGAGAGTGACATCCTGCTTTATCTTGTTAAGTTCCTGTCTTGCCCTGTCAAAGTCTACTTCCGAGAGCTGTTTATCGGAGTACATGGCGAGATTGTCGAAGAGCTTCAGTTTATAAGAATTTGTGGTGGCCTCTGTCCCCTGGTACGCGCTTATCACCGGAGTCCACTGTTCTTTGGTAAAGGAATATTCCGCGGTGGATCCCCAGAACGGAACCGATGCCTTTACTCCGGCGTACCACTGCTCTTCGAGCTTCTGCTCCGGATATATAGGGGTCTGTCCGGGAAAACCTGTATCGGCCCACGCGTTATCCAGTGGTGTAAAATATTCCTTCGCGTAGCCCCAGCTTCCCATAAGATCTACTTTTGGCAGGCTCTTGGATGCGGCTATCTTTTTGCCGTAAGTATAATATTCTATCATCAGCAGGTTGGTCTTCACCTCCGGCCTGTTCATAAAAGCTGCCGTCAGCGCGTCTTCATATCTCACTTTTACTCTATTAAACGCGAGTTTTGGTTTCACGTTTATCTTTATTTCCGGATCTATATTCATCGCCTGCTTTAATATCAATTCCGCCACAGAGACATCGCCTTCCGCGGAAGCGAATTGAAATTTGACCTGGCTTGCCTGCGAGCTCACATTAAGAAGCTCCAGTTTGGAAGCGACATTGGCATCATACTGGTCGTTGACCATTTGGAAAATACGTTCGACTTCGCCGGAGAGCTCTGTCTGCATACGCAGGTTATCCTCCGTCTTCGCGAGAGTATAGTAAGCCTTTTTGACCTGGAGCACGAGCTCATTTTTTATCTTATCCCCTTCGGTCTTCGTTATCTCAAGGTTTGTCTCTGCCTGTTTTAAAGTGTAGTATAATTCACCGCCGTGGTAGAGCGGCTGTTTGCCCTCTATGTACTGTTTTCTCCCTATATAGTTCCGTTCATTGACTTTTCCGGTGTATGGCTCAAAGGCTACGGTGACCGAAGGCAGCATATTGCGCCGGGCCTCAATAATTCTCATCTGCGCGAGCTTTACGCTCTTCTCCGATACCTGTAAAGGGATGTCATTCTTTATCGCGATGCTTATACAATCGTCAAGAGTAAATACGTCGCCGAAGCTCGGAACCGGATTTATCTGCGGATTGACGCCGCGGGGCGAGCCCATCTTTTCCACTCCGGTTTCGAGGCCAAACCATTTATTGACAATTCCCGATCCCTTCTCATAAGGCTTCCTGCTTACTTTACTTATTTTGGGAGGCTTTATGATCTCGACTTTACTCTCTACCGGCTTCTTCACTTCCGGCGGCTTCATCTCTTCAGCGCTTTTCTCTGTCACTTTTATCGGCTGAGTTTTTATTGTCTGCGGCGCGACAGGCTCGGCCTTCTTCACCGTATCTTTCGGCATTGCTTTCGGCGCGACTGCCGGTGTTTTTGGCGCAACCACTGGCGCTTTCGGCGACACTACAGGCGCCACGGCGGCTTTATTCATGTCCGGCTTCTGTTCGGCAATCTCTTTTTTGGGAAGCTCAGGGATCGGCGCGGGGGCCTTTTTTACAATTGTAGGCTGTGGAGTTGTTTTTGCGGGAGCCTTCGGTTCAGAGGTCTCGGCCTCAGGCACGACGGGATTAAGGTCCAGATTAAGTTCTTCTTTAGAACCAAGCTGGCTCGCGAAAACGGTGCTCCAGGCCGATAAGCCGAAAATAAGTGTGGCTGATATTATGATCTTTACCGCGTGTTTAAATATGGGCATGGGAAAGTTTATTCGGCCTTCCAGTCTTTTGTTTCCCCGACGCCCTTCTGCTTTCTATACTGCCTCATGTAATCTCTCATGTAATTACGATGGCGCTCTCTATGCTCTTCTCTGTAGAGTTTCAGATAGTCCATATGGCGCTTGCGCCATTCGAGCGATCGCTGCCTGCAGGTCTCTTTCCAGGAGGAATCCTGGCTTTCTTTATACTTGAAGTACTGGGGGTTTCGATCGCGCCACTGTTTCATATTCTCCAGCTGCCTCTGATATTGGCATTCGAGCGAAGAACAGATCGTCTGATTGGGTCTGTACTTATTGGCAAGGAACGGTTTTCCGCAGAGCCTGCAATTTTTCTCTTCAGACATACTTTTCCTCCAAGTTTATTCAGCCATATTACAGGCTAAGTGCCGATGTCTCCGACATCGGTCAAGTTTATTAAGCCGCATTACAAGCTAAGTGCCGATGTCTCCGACATCGGCCTTTTACGCTTTAAGAAATATTTCTCTGACAGCGAGCGATGCCGCTCCGATTTCAGGCGCGTCTTCACCGAAAGCGCCCAATATTATCTTCAGATTTTTCATATTGTTTCTATAAGATAGCCGCTCTATCATCTTTTTGAGCGGCATGAATATTATATCGCCGGTATCCTGGAGGCCGTCCCCTATCACTATAACTTCGGGGGTGAAAAGATTGATTAGATACGCTATCCTTAGTCCCAGGTTTATACCGACGCCGAACGCTATGTTAAGCGCGACTTCGTCATCGGCTTTCGCGGCAGCTACTACTACTTCTTTTGTTATGTTATCCATTCTTCCGCTGGCCAGGCTCACGATTTTGGTCCCCACGCCTCTGGCCACTTCGCGCTTCGCGCTCTCCACTATGCTTAAATAATCATCCCATGGCCTTAAGTACCTGAGCTTCCCGTCCAAAAGCTCCGCATCTTCCGACGCGCTCAGATACGCTTCGCCGCGCGTCATAACGCCTTCGCCGACGTCCGAATATATATATAACATATTCTCGAAGTTTTCCGCGGCCTTATTAAAGCGCTTCTCCGCGAAAGCCGCGCACACAGCGGAAGGACCTGCATACGCGTCTATGCCGGTCTCTTTTTTGATTACGCCGGCGGCCTGATCAAATTTTGCGGCCGATACGCCCAGTCCTATAGCTTTTATATTTGAAGCGCTGATCTTGGAATCGCGGATGATCTCTTCTATTAATTTAACGATCTCTCCGGACATTCCCCGGTCCGATGGCCTGGAAACCTGCTTCCTGGCTTTCACGCTTAATCCGATATCCGCGACCACGCTCCGTATATTAGCCTTACCGATATTTATACCTATAACGTAGTTCGATTCGGAATCGAGCTCAACGAGTTCCGGCTTTCTTCCGCCGGAGGATACATCAAATCCTTTTTCGAGAACCATCTTCTTTTCAATAAAATTATTTACGTAATTGGAGACCGATACCGCGTTTATCCCGGTGGCTTTAGTAATCTCCGCCCGGGATATCACGCCTTTTTTTCTTATCAAGTCGTATATTAACAAATTCCTTTTTTCTTTGTCATTCAGCTCTTGACAGGTGAAAAAATAATTTCTCTCTATTTTCATTTTCTTAACTCCATATATAAAAAACCATAACTTCCTGAAGTTAGTAACTAACTTTTGAATTAAGTATACCTAATGAATATAGTATTGTCAAGATTTGATAATATTATTATCTATAGGCGGGTCTTTACAGTGATGATAACTCGTGTAAAACCTTTCTTTAAATCGCAGATATCTTCGAATGCTCTCTTTGATAAGTCTATCACTCTTCCTTTTTTCACAAGCCTTTTATTCGGCCCGCGGTCTGTCACAACAACATACGTAGAGCGTCCGGTATCGAGGCTTTGCACGGATAACACCGTCCCAAAATCGTAAAACCAGCTCGCGCATGTCCTCTTCTCCGGATCGAATGGCTTACCATTTGCCATGGGAGATTTCGCGCATTCATAAGAGTAATAACTCGCAATACCCGTCTCAAATATTTCCGCAAAGCCCAGGGAGCTTGCGACGGCTACTATCAATAATATGGAAATCGATAATTTTATTTTATCCATACTTTTAAATTGGTTAACTTTATAATTACTTAACCCAATTAGAAGTATATCACAAGACTATTTAAGGAGATGGGATATAAAGCTTACTTTTTCATGGTTAACAGTGGCTTTAACTGGCGCTTTACTGCGGAGTTGCTATTTTTGCGGTTATTGCTTCGGATTGCTTCCGTAATGTATCAGCTCTTCCTGAATCATCGCTCAGCTCGTACATATTGGCCATGTTTTCGAGCACGCTGGAAAGCTCTCTCGGGTCATTGCTGAAATTCTGGCATATATATGCCGCCCTTGCGTAAAGTAACTCGGCGTCTCCGAATTTTTTCTGGCTCGAATACACCGCCGCCAGATTATTCAGGTCTTTTATAAGGCCGGCGCTGTCCATGCCCGTTGACTGTTCATCTATATCAAGGACCTTTTCAAGGAGCGGCTCCGCGTCATCATACCTTTTCTGATAAAAATATACTGTAGCAAGATTGTTCAGGTAAGGTTTCATGGACGGGCTATTCGCCCCCAGGGCCTTTTCGCCTATCTCTATAGCGTTCTTGAGCGCAGCCTCCGCTTCCGAATAACGCCCCTGCGCCCTGTAAAGCCTGGCGAGAGAATTCAACGTATCCGCTAGATCCGCGCTCTGGGCTCCCGCGACCTTTTCCTCTATCGCGAGGATTTTCTTCAAATACGATTCGGCATCTTCATATTTGCCCTGGCTTCTGTAAATGTTGGCGAGGCCGTTGAGCGAATACTTAAGTTCGGAATAATTGCCCTTCATGTCTTTTTCGCATATCTCTACGGCACTGTTATAAAACTTCGCAGCTTCGTCGTAATTTTCCTCCGACTCATAAAGATAGGCCAGATTATTGAGCGCTGAGCTTGTGCCGATGTTCTCCGGGCCTAACGTCTTTTTGGATATCTCAAGAACCCTATTGTAAAGAGCTTCCGCTTCTCTGTATTTCTTCTGATAGGAATACACGGTGGCAAGGTTATTGAGAGGCGTTATCATCTCGGAGCTGTCTTTGCCCAGCGCTTTTTCGTCCAGGACAAGCGCTTTTTTAAGAATGGGCTCGGCTTCAGCGAATTTGCCCTGATAAAAATATGAAGCGCCGAGGTTATTAAGATAGATTGAGAGGCTCGACCCTGGCAGCCCTTCGACGTCTTGAGCTATCGCCACCACCCTTTTAAGCAGCGGTTCCGCCTCGGACATTTTTTTCCGGCTCCTGTAAATACCCGCCAACTCGTTCATTGTGTTAATAAGCTCCGCGCTTTCGGGGCCAAAGACATTCGCTTCCATAAGTATAAGTTTCAGGTAGCTGTCTTCCATCATCTTAAAATTATTTTGGGAGGCGTATAACGCGATCAGCTCTTTTATGGCAGGGATGGAATCGGAATTATCTTTTTTTTTAGCGCCTTCGCGCGCGGCGATCAATCTGCGCAGAGCCTGTTCGGCCTCGGGCGTCCTGTTCTGGATCTTGTAGATAGCGACGAGGTTATTAATAGCTGTCTTCATCGTAGAGTAATTTTTATCGAGGTCCTTCTCGCATATCAGGGCCGATCTGGAATAAAGCCTTTCGGCCTCGGCGTATTCTTCTCTGGCTTCATACACAAACGCCAGATTATTTAGAGCTATGGCTGTGGTGGAATGATCGGGCCCTAACGACTTCTCGCTTATCTCCAGCGTTTTCTTATAAAGACCTTCCGCGTCATTATATTTCTTCTGGTACGTTAATATCGCCGCGATATTATTCATATATTTTATCAGTTTGGCGCTGTCGGCGCCGTACGCCTTCTCATTTATATCGAGGACTCTGTTATAAAGCTCTTCCGCTTCCTGATATTTTTTTTGATATGAATAAAGAGTGGCAATGTTATTCAGGTCTGTGACGATGTCGGGTGAAGCTGCTCCCAGGGCCTTCTCATCTATATCAAGCGCTCTCTTAAAAAGCGGTTCCGCTTCGGCAAGTTTCCCCTGATAGAAATAGACTGTCCCGAGGTTATTAAGATATGTCGGGAGATTCTGGCTGGCGGGGCCGTCGTGAACACTCTCGGCCGATTCTATTACGGACCTGAGAAGCGGTTCGGCTTGCGAATATTTTTTCATGGCCCTGTAAGCGGAAGCCAGATTATTCATCGTATTGGTGACCTCGGCGCTATGAGCGCCATACCGTTTCTCTTCCAGCTCCATCAGCTTCTTATATAGAGGCTCTGTCCTCTGCGGCTTATCCTGAGCCTCATATATGGATATCAGCTCTCTTATGTCCGATTCAACGCCGGAATTGTTCCTGAACGCGAACTTCTCTTCGATCATTATAGCGCGATTCAAAACTTTTCCCGCCCGCGCTAATTTATTCTGAAGTTTATATATATCGTAAAGGTTCTTCATGGCCGTATATATGTCCGCGTAATCCTCTCTAGAAATAGGGTCACTTACCAAAAGAGCTCTCACGGCGAGCGCTTTCTTTAAAAACGGTTCCGCCTCCCTGTATCTTTCGTGCGCCTTATATATAGACGCTATCTGGTTCAGGGATATTATGACGTTATTATGCCGCGGGCCATACCGCTCGGTGGCGACATTCAGCGCTTTGATCGCGACATCAATGGCTTCCGGGAAATTACCCTTTTTAGCGGACTCCCATGATTGTTTACTGAGATCTTCCCATGCAAGGTTCTGGCAGAATGCCGCCGAAATTCCCAGAAAGGATATAATTATAAATAAAGCAAGTCTTCTAAATAACATAGACCCCCGGGGTTTAGTTTAGGTTTTAGTTGGTCTGTGTATCATCCGTCTTTTTTGTCAATGTCTCTATGACCGCGGTGTAGAGTTCTTTCTGAGCGTTAAGATCACTGACGCGTTTTTCAAGCTTTGCGGCGGTATCGCTCAGGGCCGCTTTTTCGCTCGCGGCATTCGTCAGCGCAGTCTGTATAGAGACGACCTGTTTCTCTTTTTTTGACATATTAAGCCTCATCTCGGCGTTATCGATGGTCATATTGACTACGCTGTTCAGTATCACAACGAATATGGTGAGCACCAAAAGCACCACGAATATCGCCCTCACATGCAGCGGGGGGGCCGTTATCGCGCTCTTATGTTCCTCGTCGGTAGCTTCTATCCGGGTTATCTCCGATTCGGAAAGCTTCCATGGCAGCTCCGGCTCGGCGGAATTTTTAGTTACCGGTATATTCTGCGCGACGTTATCATCGAACTTTGTTTTCATAACGATCTCCCTTGAATTCTTGAGTCTCTAACCAGATTAGATTCCGTTGACTTCCCGCACAAGATCTTTAATATTTTGGGCGGCTTTCGAATCCGGACTGAACTCGAATATCGATTTTCCGAAGCTCGAGGCATCCATCATCTCATGCGATTCTTCTATTACCGTCTTGAGCGCATAACCCGGATAATACTTACGCACGGCTTCCAGGCATTCATTGCATATAGAGTAGCCGGGGTTAAACCTGTTTAAAAATATATTAATTTTTTTGAAATAAAAATTAAAATCGTCCTGCACCGAAGCGAGCGTCTCCATAAGTATCTTGAGCCCGTGAAACGAGAGAAAATCCGCGAGAAGAGGCACCAGTATCTCGTTCGAGGCGAGTATAGCGTTCAGGCTTACGAGCCCTATATTGGGGCTCGAGTCTATTATTATGAAGTCGAATTCGCGCTCTATCTCTTTTATCGCGCGGCGTAACCTGAATTCTCTGTACGGCATCTTGAATAAAGGCATCTCTAGAGCCGAGAGCGATATTGATGACGGCGCAAGCTTCAGCGTAGGCAGAGACGTGCCGACTATGACGTCCGAGATCCGCGCGGAACGTATCAGCACGCTGTACAGGCTCTTCTCATGGCGCGCGGTCTTCTGGTTTAAACAGGTGGTCAGGTGCGCCTGGGCGTCCAGGTCTATCATCAGCACTCTCTTTCCCGTCATCGCAAGATAATATCCATATGCCGCGGATATAGAGGTTTTGCCGGTACCGCCCTTATAGTTCAGGAAAAGCTGTTTCTTGGCGGTCTTGCCGCTTGTGACGGAAAACTCTCCCTTCCACCATCCAAACATCTTGTCCAGTTTGCCGTTAAGCGCCTGCACTCTTTGTCCTCTCGGATTGCCTCTGAAGGGCCGCCACTTTCTTACGAAGTTCGCTGATCTCTTTTATGACCTTTTCGGTATATCTAAGATCTCCTTCGATCTTAGAATCGCGCGCCTGCATCTCGACCTCTAGATGTTCTATTGAACTTCTAAGCTCAAGCTCATTCTTCTCTTTTTGTATAACGGTATTCTTGAGAGGTCCCAGCTCCGCGCGAAGCTTCTCCATCTCACTCTTCGCTTCATCCTCAACTTCTTTCAGCTTAAGATTGGAGGCCTTCAACGATTCCGCAAGAAGAGCCGTTTCCTTTTCCAGATCACCGACCCTGTGCTGGCTCGCCTGAAGCTTCGCTTCAGCGTCCTTTATTATAGATTCCAGTTCCTTGTGTAATTTATCCGCGCTCTCAAGACGAACTGTTTTTGCTTCGGCTTCTGATTCGAGCTCGGTTATGCGCGCCTCAAACTCTTTTCTATCGCGATTAGCGTTTGAAAGCCTGAGCGCAAGATCTTCATTAGAGGCCTCCACCTCTTTAGTGTGGTGCTGGTTTGCCTGAAGTTTCGATGTCAACTCGCGCACGCTTGAGTCGAGCTCTTTATATAATTTATCGGCCTCCGCAAGGCGGGTCGTCTTCGCTTCCAGCTCTATATGCGCCTGCTCAAGTTTAGCCTCGAGCTCTTTCTTGCCGCGAAGGCTTGCCTGGAGCTCGGAACTGATCTCGCCATAAGAGGCCTCAAGCTCCTTATAAGATTTCTCGGCCTGCTCTATCCTGGTTATGCCGGCCCCAAGCTCATCATTTGACTTGGCGTACCTCTCATTGAGATTTTTATTATCATTTTCGGCCGCCAGAAGCTTCGATTCCATCTCGCTCTTCGCGAGATCAAGCGCCGCATGCAGCTTCTCCGTCTCCAGTATCCTTTTGTCCTTAGCCCTCGAGGCTTCTTCAAGCTGCGACATCTTAACGCTCTGCTCTTTTATCTCTTTTGTCGCGGCGTAAAGCTTTGATCTTAACGATTCCACATTCGATGCGGTCCTGTCCCGGTCCTTCGTAATTTCATCGATCTCGGTCGCGAATTTCTTTTGCAGATCCAGTACAAACGCGTCTTTACGCACCAGCTCGTCTTTGATCTTTTCGCTCCGCAACGCCTCTTCATCGCGCTTTTCCGCCCGAACGCTTTCTATCTTCGCCCGGTATTCATCGTTCAGCTTCTTGGCTTCTTCAAGTTCTTTATATACCTTCGCTGTCTCCGCCGTCTTATTATTCTTTACTCGAAGCATCTCTTCCAGCTCATCCAGCCTCGTTACTTTTTTCTGGAGGTCGCGAATGGTCCGCTCCTTCACATCGGCCTCGGAACGCAGTATCTTGAGCAGCTTCGCCGTCTCGTCCCTGCTCAGCGTCGCTTTCTTGTGCTCGGCCTGCAGGTTCTCGTGTCTTAAGCGCTGTTCCTCGCTGATCTTCCTGATATCTTCAAGCTCTTTGGATAACCTGCTGGCATGGGCGGCCTTATCATCTCTGGCTTTCACGGTCTCGGCTAATGCGGCTGCGCGGCCTTTTTCCTCTTTCAAGCGCCTCTCCAGATCCTGAACAACGGCGGTCTTCCGATCCAGCTCTGCCTTAAGACTCTCGTATCGTTTTAAAAGCTCCTCGTCTTTCTTTATGACAATACGTCCTTCGGGCCGCAATGTGCCGAACGGCCTCTTTATCGCGTTTAATATCTCCTCCCGGCTTATAGCCGGTTTCCCGGTATCGACAACGGCCGGAGCGCTCGAGCGCTTCTCTTTGAGCTTCTCCAGGATCTGTCTCTTCATATCGCTTATTTCCATACTCTTGGTCTCCGGGGCCCTACTTACTGCATAGCGCCTTATAAACTTCTTCCAGCGAGCTCTTCGCCTCGCTAAGTTCTTTCTTTAGCCTCTCGTTCTCCTTCTCAAGCTCCCCGGTCCTCTCCACCATTTTGCCGATCATCATTTTTCCGGGGTCCGCATCACTCGGGGTGCCGGTATTCACGGGCGCGCCGGCGCTTTCTTTAAAAGCCTGCATCTCCTCGATCATCACGACCTTCTCGCGATCCGAAGATTCCAATTGCGATCTTAATTTTTTTACCTCAAGCCTGAAAAAGTTGCGGCTTATCTCGGCTTTAATGATCCAGGCGATAACCACACCCAGCCCTAACAGGACAGCTAATATTAACCAGATGAGCTCTCCCATACCGACTCCTGTCATGATATTACCTCCTCAAGCGCTTAGTTTTTGAGTGGAAAGAAAAAATTAGGTCTTTTCTCTGGAATGACGATCCGATGAGTAATCTTCGTTTATTAGCCATTTTATTGTATATTATAGTGAAATTATTCTATATTAACGACGGTGGGATGTCAAACAATAAAGTCCGGGCCGGCGGCTATTGACCGGCGGGTTTCTTCTGCTGTTTTAATACGGCCTGCCTTAAACCTTCCAGCTCCTTTTCGATATTCAGCTGCCGCGCTTCCAGCCCCACGAGACGGCCGTTCATCTCGTAGATATTCCTGGCCGCGTATTCATCCGGCCCCTCCATAACCACGAGGCTGCCTTTTTTGTGGAGCTGGGTGCCCTTCGGTACTATCATCTTGATACTGCCCATCATCCTCAGCTCCATACCCGGAGGTATCTCTATATTGGCTTCTTTGTTATCAGATGAGGCATAGGTACTATCAGGCGAGGCAGTGGTATAAGTGCCATCAGGTGAAGCAGGGGTATCACCATATTCCATTCCGCTTTGATCCTCGGCCGGACACTGAATCGGGATTAATCCAATGAGACAAACCGCAAAAAAAATATAAGCGATTCTCTTCATATAGCTCCCTCCATGAAAAAATGAAACGGCTCTATTTCTTTCTCTTTAAGGCGAAGAACTCTTTAAGAAGAGCTGAACTCTCTTTCTCCATCACACCTTTAACCACGGATATCCTGTGGTTCAATTTCCTGTTATTCACGACATTCATGACGGATCCGGAGGCGCCCGTCTTGGGATCTTCGGCGCCGTATACCAGCCTTTTGATCCTGCCCAAAACCATCGCCCCGGCGCACATCGCGCAGGGCTCGACCGTAGAATATAAAGTGGTTTCCAATAGCCGTTCGCTGGAAAGATGAGAGGCGGCCTGTGTGATAGCTATCATCTCGGCATGCGCCGTAGGATCCTTCAATAGCTTAATCTGGTTATGCGCCCTGGCAATGACCCTGCCGTTATGCACAATGACAGCTCCGACGGGCACCTCGTCGGCGTCGAACGCCTTCACCGCTTCCTTAATAGCCTCCGACATATATATGTTATCGCTAATAGGCATATTCATTTCTGCGAAGGAGGATGGCGCGCCCGGGCCGGCTCGAACGGCCAACCTACTGGTTCGTAGCCAGTTACTCTATCCAGTTGAGCTACGGGCGCCCCAATATCTCTATTTTACTATACTTCCCAATTTCGTTTCTCTGGCCAAAGTCACTATCGAACTGCCGTTCTCGTCGGAGGCAGCCAGTATCATGCCCTGACTTTCGACTCCCCGCAGGACCGCTGGATCCAAATTGTCCACCACAACCACCTGGCGGCCCACCAGATCTTCTTTTTTATACGTGTTCCTGATGCCCGCGATCACCTGTTTAGTCTTATCGCCAAGATCTACCGTCACGATATAAAGCCTGTCGGCGTTCGGATGTTCGACCACGTCTTTAATTTTTGCTACTTTGAATTCTAATTTTTTGAAATCATCATATGTTGCCATACGGAACTCTCCTTTTTCTGGTATATCAGCACGACATACTATAGTAAATGAATTTTACATTCGGACATATTGCCGGAAGGTTCTTGGGATAAGCAAAAAAAGAGCCAATGGCCGCTATTGCAAAGTCCTGATCTCATCTAAAGCGCCCGTATCATCAAAGAAGAGGTATATGCGGATGCCTTTAAAGAACGATGAGGTGGCCGGTTTATATACCCATTTCTCTCTCTTGGTAGCGGAGTCGTCATTCGCGATAACGGGCTCTCCACATCGTGATCTGACCTCGGCTTCCGATATGCCTTTTTTGATAATGCCGGTATCGATTGCCTCTTTAACACGGTTAAAAGCCCTGGTCTCTTCGTCCATAGCCGCGTTAATATCGGCCATCGACTTACCGACCTCTACCAGTGAATCGATCCCCCCGGCCCGGATTTGAGCCGGGGAGATGATAACTATGACTGCCGCTATTAACGCTATATTTCTCATCGACTATTCGATAGGTATAGTAAGCGTCACTCCGGCCTTAAGGCGGTTCGGATCTTTTATCTTATCTTTATTGAAACGGTATATATTCTTCCATTTACGGCCGTTTCCGTAAACCTCTTCGGCGATCTTCCACAGGGTATCGCCCTTCTTCGTCACATATTCTTTCGTCGAAACTTTCGGCTCCGACTCTACGGTCTCTTCCTTCTCGACCATATATTTGCCTTCTTCGACGGATACGGCGCCCGGCTCCTTGACTTCGCCGGGAGCGGGTATCATGACTTCCTCCACTTCCGCGACCATAAATTGGGCATTGCGGTCCTTCTGCATTCCCTCGAGGTCCGTCACCGGAGCTATGGCGTCGAGCTTGCCGCGGCTTATGATCTTTATGCGCTCATCCGTCACTCCGTGCTCAAGCATGTAATCTTTAACGGCCTGGCCTCTCTTTTTGCCCAGCTTTTCATTATACTTCTCGCTGCCGCGGGCGTCGCAGTTCCCGCTTATAAGTATGCTCGATCCCTCGTTGCGCTTCACAAGATCGGCCGCGTTAGCCAGGATCTTCGCCGCATCGTCCCTGATGTCCGCTTTATCGTAATCGAAATAAACTTTAACGTTCTTGATGATCTTCTTAATGAGCAATGACGGCCTCATCTCTTTCGGCTTCGCGGGCGGTAATTCCTCTTCTTTATAATCGAAAATTATTTTATAGACATAAATATAGCCGCCGTTACCCCATCTCTTCGGAGATTTGGGCCCGGGGTGTTTCGGCATCCACCAGTAACCGCCCTTCTCGGCGTCCCTTACAGGAGCGGGCTGAGCGTCGCTCGTTCCCCACCAGCTGAACTTTTCCTGTAATTTTTGCATATCCTTTGCCCGGCCATCTTCCCGCGACGATTGGGCCAGCACGAACGCGGAACCGGATAAGAACGAAAATATCATCAATGAAATTACTATCCGGCTGATCCTGTTTGATTTCATATCATACCTCTCTTCTGGTTATAATCATTAATTGATCTTTAATCATTTAATCGCTTTCGGATAGTATAGACTTAAAAACCTGGTTATTCAAGAAAAAACAGCTCTTATGGCTTCATGAAGCGCTACTTCAGGATCTTTATAGAGGCAGCTTCTCTTGTTTTATCGGCTTTGGTTATATAATTCACTTGGACTTCCTGAGCCGGATGTACATCGCTAAGGGTCAAAAAACGGCCGGTTGAATCATATATAACAGCAAGCGTTTTAATGGCAAATTCCTGTGAATTGCCGGAGCCATCGACGATGACGATCTTCGCCCTTGGCCTGGTCAATAGATCGGCGGGCATTACGCTGTCGACTTTGCCTGTGACAAAATCAGTAGACCCGGTCCTTAGCGTCACCTCTTTGATGACTTTTTTAGGCGCCTCTTGAGCCGCCGATTGCTCGCCCTCATCAGCGAAAGAAAAAGACGCGGTGCCTGCAAGTATCAGCATGGCTATAATCAACTTTCTCATATCTCACCTCTCCTGTTTTTCATATTTTAATACAAAGTGATTCTAAATTCAACATTTTGCTTAAATGGCGCGCCTGGGCAGAATCGAACTGCCATACATGGCTTCGGAGGCCAACGCGTTATCCGTTACGCTACAGGCGCGTCGTACTCAATATATCACCATTGAAGATAAATTTCACTTATTTATTGCTTTTCGTTTCGGAAAAGATATATACTATACGCATTAATTTTAAAGGGGGTGAGTGAGAATGAAGCGTTTAATGAGTTTAGTCATGGTATTGGTGATCGGCATGTTTGTAATGACCGTATGCGCCATGGCTGTGGACCAGGATAAGAAGGGCCCGGTCGGTAAAGTAGTCTCTGCCGCCGCGGATACCACAAAGAAAGTCGGCGAAGTGACCGGCGATACAGTAAGCACCGTTTCCGACACTACCGTAAATGCCACTAAGGAAGTGACCGGAAAGACCGGTGACGCTGTCACCGCTGTTTCTGATACTGCCGCAAAGGTTACCAAGGGTGTAACCGACGCAGCCGGTAATACCGTTGAAGCGGTTTCTGATACTGCGGAGCAGGCTACAACAGGGGATGATTATTAATCGTTTCTTCATATAAATAAAAAAGAGCGGCATCACTGCCGCTCTTTTTTATGTCCGGGGACCGCGCCCCTTCAGGTAGGCTTTACGTTTTGATTCCGGAAAACGTTCGATCGCGTAACGCAGCATAGTACGCGGCATCTTCTTATAATAATTTTCCAAAAAACGTTCTTCGGCAGCCATATCAATGCGCTTCCCTGTTTCCCGAAGCATCCATCCGACAGCCTTATGGATCAGGTCATGATCGTCGCTGAGAAGGACTTTCGCGATCGCGAATGTATGCCTGAATGAACCGTTCTTGATAAAATGGAACGTCGCTATTATCGCTATGCGGCGTTCCCACATATTCTCAGAACGGGCGAGTTTATATAAAATGGCCTTATCTCTGTCTTTCAGAAACGCGCCCGCAATACGGTCGGCGGTAAGGTCCACAAGGTCCCAGCTATTTATGTATTCGGTATTTTTCAGATAGGTCCGGTATATCTCCGCCTTCTCCCGGGCGCTGCCTTTCTCAAATTTCAATACAAGTATGAGTAGGGCCGAGAGCCTTTCCTCATGAATAGGCGATCTTAATAATATTTCGGTGTTGCGGATATCGAGGTGGGCGTATTTTTTTGACAGAGCCCTTATCTTCGGGACCACAAGGCCTAAAAATACATCGCCTTCTCCGTACTCTCCCGCGGCTGTTTTGAAGAACCGCTGAAGTATCTTTGCTTTCTCAGGATCCGCCTGAGCACGCAGATCCTTCTTTAACTTATTAAGCATATGCTTTTTACGACATCTCTTATCGAACTTTCCGGAGTGGACGCTCCGGCGGTAATACCAACCGATTTTGCGCCTTTAAACCATGCGGGCTTGATCTCGCCCGGAGAATTCACCCAGTAAGTTCTTTTGTTAAGGGACCTGGCTATCTGATAAAGGCGTTTCGTATTCGCGCTCGACTTGGACCCGACCACTATCACGACACCGTTTTCCGCGGGAAGGCTTTTAGCTTCTTTCTGTTTTATCCTGGTAGGATTACATATTGTATTTTTAAAGACGAGATCTTTTACGCGTTTTCGTAAGGCGCTGACGATATCGAGCACCTTCGCCTCTTCCTGTGTCGATTGGACAACAACGCCGGCCCTATCGATATGTTGTAGCGCTTTACGGAAAACGTCCGAGCGTGAGCTTATAATGACGGGTTTATTATTAAGCTGGCCAATTATGCCGCGGACCTCATCGTGCTTTTTATCGCCTATGATTATGACCGTCCGCTTATCCTGTTCCAGGGACTTTGCGATAGCGTGTATCTCTTTTACCATCGGGCACGTCGCGTCGATGATCTCATATCCCGCGCGCCGGGCGCTCGCGATAGTATACCGTCCGGCGCCATGCGCCCGGATAAGAAGCGCCCTCTTCCCTGCGCCTTTCAGCGGCTTGGCTATCTTCTTGATGCCGGAAGCCTTCATCTTCTCCACAACGACTTCGTTGTGCACGATGTCGCCGAGCATATAGACTTCACGCCCCTGATTCGCGGCCTCGAGGGCGATAGCAAGCGCTCTCTTCACGCCGAAACAGAAACCCGCGCTCTTTGCGATTGTAAGCTTCACTGTGCCTTTTTATCTTTCGCCAAAACAGTAAACACCAAACCGGCCAGACAGACTATCATGCCGAATTTAAAAGCGGCATCGAAGCCCATTATTAAAATTTCAGGGTGCTCTTTAACCGCCGACATATTTATACGCGCGAGCGCTATTTGAGCGCGAATTGTAGTCATGATAATAAGAGGTAATATGGCTATTCCGAATACACCGCCGGTGCTGTTAAGTATTTTATATACGGCGGATGCCATCCCCTGCTTATCCGAAGGCGCCAGGGCCATGACCAATTTATTATTCGCGGGCAAAAAACACCCTATCGCTATACCCGCTATTATCAATGAAGGCATGAGATGCGATAGAGGGGTATCCGGCTTAAGCAGAGAAAACATAAAAAACGCTAAAGTCGTCATCGATATGCCGAAAGTGCATATCGATCTGGAGCCCAGCCTGTCGGAGATGAGCCCTGCTATCGGCGCGGAGATTATCACCATGAGCGCCGGGATCATAAGCATGAGCCCGGAATGCATGATGTCTAGGCCCCGCACCATGTTCAGATAGAATGGGAGAAGAAAAATTAACCCCATATACACAAAGATGACACAGAATGCCGAAACGGTGGCAAACGCGAAATCGCGGTTTGAAAAAAGCGAAAGATCAAGTATGGGATTCGACGCTCTCTTTTCCTGCATTATAAATAAGATGAACGTAACGGCCGATATCACGAAACTAGATATTATCACCGGGTTTTTCAGTCCCATACCTGAAATCGAATTTAGGGCATAGATCAGGGTCGACAAACATATGAATATCAGGCTCGCGCCAAAAAAATCCACGCGCCTATCCTCCGGAACAGGCTGTTTGGATGGGATCAGCTTAATGGCCGCGACGATCGCAAATATCCCGAGTGGAATGTTAACAAAGAATATGCTGTGCCAGCCCAGATGGTCATTAATATAGCCTCCTAAAACAGGGCCCAGGCAAAAACCGAGCCCCTGCGCCGTAGCCATAATACCCAGCGCCCTGCCTTTGATCGTTGATGGCAAAAAGACCGTCACGATGGCGATCCCTATCGGGCTAAACATCGCCTCGCCGATGCACTGATATACTCTTAATCCCAGAAGGATATTTAATGTAGGCGCGATACCGCATAGGAGCGTTCCGGTCACAAAAATAACCAGGCCGGTTACAAATATTTTTTTAAATCCCGCGATGTCCCCGAGTTTGCCGAATAAAAGGACGGTGCTCGTAACCACCAGTAGATACGCCAGCGGCAGCCTTGAGACATGGCCGATAGTGGCATTAAAATACTTCGCGATCACAGGCAGCGAAATATTTAACATACTGTAATCTATGCAGAACATGAATACTGTCAGGGAGATGATCGCGATAAGCCAATTCTGCCCGCTCTTTTCCGTAATGATATGATCTTCCATACAATATAAAATGTACCTCTTTTCCCGAATAAAGTCAAAAGAAAGGCGTAAGATTGTAACCTCTTACGCCCTTCTCGACCGATCTGACCGTAAAATTTTTTATTTTTTTACTGTATTGTCTACTTTATCTGTTTTTTGAACTTTGCTAACCGATTTTTTTACCCTCGGCTTTACAGATTTTTTAACGGCGTTCTGCTTTTTGGTTTCAACCGTCTTCGTCTGGTCGCCGGGAGCGGCGACAGGCGCCTGTTCAGCAAAACATAACGAACTTACCAATAATGCCGCGAATAAAGCAAACAGTGACTTTTTCATGTATCTCCTTTTATTTTTAATTTAATGTGCGAAAATTTAAAACGTTGTGACTCGAAGGGTGCCGGGCGGGGATTGTTCATGCCTGCCTATGCATTGTATAAGAAATCCCCGCGGAAATATAACAAAAGCGAATGCTATAATAAACCAGATAGAGAAAGAGGCGTAATGATCAAAAATAATTTGAACGGATAAGCAAAATGCCTGTAATACGAATTCTTTACCCTTATCCGGGGTTTCCGCGACGGTGTTTTTTACACAGAGGCCCAATAAGAGTATTAATACACAAATTAAGGCTATATAAACAGGTTTTGAATTCACGGATTTCTATTATACCCCCCGTAGAGGCGATAAACAAGATTTATTCGATTTCGGGATGCTCTTTAAAAAACTTGGCCGCTTCGTCAGGGGCCTGCCCGCGCAATTTTTCATATATTTCGAACGCTTTCGTTTTATTGCCTTCCTTCCAATATGCCCAGGCGAGCCAGCTGTTCGCAAATATCGAATTCGGTTTTATCTCGACAGCCTTTTCTAAAAATTCCGCGGCCTTATCATACCGCCTCTCGACATAACCGGCCAGCGTTATATACATATTGAATTTAAACGCCTGCTCGAGACCGAGCTCTCCCATCATTTCCTCCGGGCTCTTAAGCTTATTCCACCGCCATTCCTCCTTGGGGATAATAAGATCGTTCTGGTACATAACGCGGATTATCTCCAGCGCCATCAGCGCCTGACCTTTTATCGTTGGATGTATCTGATCCGCGATCAGATCGTCCCCGATTATACCCCCCGGGGAATTCTGTTCAAAGATATCCCGCGTCCGTATGACGCTGACATCCTGTATGCCGGCATCACGGACGCTTTCGTAAAAACGGTTAACGACCGACGGCCCGCGGATGGGGAAACAATCTTTGTCATTGGCCATTATATAATATTTGTTCGCCTGCGCCGCATCGCCCATATGCTCATAGCACTGACCGATACGATAATAGGTAAGAGCATATGCGTTGTCGATATTAAGGCACTCCTGATACAGGGCCATCGCGTTCTGGAATTTATTATCCCTAAAAAACTCCTCCGCCCTTTTATCTATATCATTCCACCTGTTAAGCGCATCTCCTGTAAGCAACCTGTTATGTACCGACCGCACGGGTTCATATCCTGTCCATTTTGCCACACCTTCAAAAAATATAGTCTTTATAGAATGGGACCCGGCCAAACGTATGGCTTTATTTATGTTTGCCTCGAACCGCTCTTTAATAATATTAAATTCTCGCGAGTCCGGGTAGAGGAGCATCTCCTCCTGATTATAAGAAACCGGCCTCTGGCTTTCGGTATACCATCCGTCATCGACTTTGCGGCGGCTGTCTTTTGCCGCGCGCGCCTTACCGCGCGCCGAGATATACAACCTGTTCATAAACGTAAGGAATGAGCTCTTCTTGGGTATCTCCCCGAAAAAATGCTTCATCTTCTCTTTAAACGGTATCGGTTTGAAATAGGCCTCCCTGTGCCTGATCAGAGTATAGTCGTTATGCGCAATATAGAATATGGCGAGATCCGGCTTATAAGGGATCGTTTCGATGAAAGCTTGTGTTATGAAATCGCTGCCTTCGCCGAGCCGCCCGAAATTGGTAATAGTGACGCGATGCGCTGCCGTCTCAGGCAAAAGATCCTGCAGATAAAGCTTCATCCATGTCTTGATAGTTGAGCGGGGATACAGGTAGTGCCCATGCATAGTGGACTCTCCGAATAGAAATATCCGGTATTCGTCGTGGGCCTTCCTTTGATGAAGACCCTGGTCCATTACACATCGCTCTATATAATCATAGGAACCGGGGAAGAGAAATATACGGAAGGAGAGCTCGACCAAACCGAAGAACGCGACAACTATTATCAGGGCGAATATGATCCGTTTTATCATCTAAAATTTATGACAGCTTTTTTTCAAGATATTCGATAAGTTTTTTTATGTTTACCGGTTTGGCTATAAAAGGATGCCCGCCTATGAAACCGCCTCCGGATTCCACTTCTTCTCCCGTCGCTACCGCGGTCAGAAATACCATTGGGATATTTTTAACACTTCTATCGTTTTCGATCCTTCTGGCTATTTCAGCGCCGTCTATATCACCCGGCATCATTATATCCAGCAATATCAGGTCCGGCCTGAATTCTCGAACGGCGGGAATTGCCAGCAACGCGTTATTTTCTGTCCGGACTTCGTAATTTCCTCTTTCCTCAAGAGTCGTCTTGATCAGTGCCGTGAAACCCTCTTCATCGTCAATAACCATTATCTTTTTCTTCATATATTCCCTCTATTCATATGGTACTACTACGGTGAAAATGTGTCAATAAGTTAAGGAAGAATCTATCACAATGCTGCCGGGGTTGATTGCCAGTATTCTTTCGTATCGACATCCATTATCGTTAATTTACCGCTCCATACGGCGCCGGTATCGATAGCCCACACATTGCAGAATTTCTGAGGGGTGTCTTTATTGAATATCAACGTCGGGGTGTGCCCGACAAATATTTCATCGTAACCGCCAAATTTAAATTCCGGGCAGGACTGATGTAATAATTTTGCCCTGCAGAGGAGCTCCCGATCCCAAAGTATCACATTCTTTGGGGTGCCTTCCAGCCCATTATCTACATCAAACCCGGCATGAAGGAACAGGCGGTTTTTGTCTAATAACCATAACGGCGCCTGGGCAAGTAACCGAATATGTTCCACAGGCATTCCACCGTCTTTATATGAAGCTATCGTATCAGAGCCGCCCTGCTCCAGCCATTCCCTGACAGATATACCTTTAATGGCCCAGTCCAGGGCCCACGCATCATGATTACCTAAAAGATAAGTGCGCTTTTGGATGCTCAATAATTCATCGATGCATTCTTTAACATGCGGCCCGCGATCGCAGACATCGCCAAGACAGATCAAATGATCCTTATTCTTGTTGAAATCCGCCTTTTTCAAGCATTGCAAAAACGCTTGATAGGCACCATGAATATCGCCTATAACAAAAGTGCGCATATGGTTCTACCCTATGGCTTCGCTGCCTTTTTCATTCGTTCGTATCCTTACGCATTCCTCAAGATCCAGCACAAATATCTTACCGTCGCCTATATTACCGGTCCTGGCGCCGCGCGTTATCGCCGCTATAGCCGGTTCGACAAATTTTTCGTTAACGGCGATCTCGATGCGGACCTTTTTAAGAAGGTTTCCCGTCTCTTTTCTCCCGCGGTATACTTCCGTCCGGCCCTTCTGCCTCCCGCACCCCAGAACATTGGAAACGGTCCTTAGATGGATCTCGCTCTTGTCAAGTTCCTGCATGACATCTTCAAGCTTATGCGGCTGAATTACGGCTATTATCAATTTCATATTTTTCTCCTTAGTCTAATAATGTGTATGCGCTCTCTTCGTGCTGAGTGATATCAAGGCCTATCACCTCTTCCTCGTCGCTCACCCTGAGCCCCATGGTGAGATCGAGTATTTTAAGCATCGCGAATGTCATGCCGACAGAGTAGATGATAACAATTAATGAGCCGAATGCCTGAATGCCAAGCTGTGGGACGTTCCCAAAGAACAGGCCGTTGTTGCCCGCGGGGTTTAATATCTTCTGAGCAAGGGCTCCCGTAAAGATAACGCCGACCAGCCCTCCGATGCCATGCACGCCAAACGCGTCAAGTGAGTCATCGTAAGAGAATTTAAGCTTCACCACGGCGACTGAAAAATAGCATATCAGGGAGGCCGCGATGCCGATGATAATAGCCGAAATCGGACTCACAAAGCCGGACGCGGGAGTTATGGTCGCCAGCCCCGCTACGGCGCCGGTAGCTCCACCGAGGAGGGTGGGTTTTCCGGTAATTTTCCATTCGATCAGCATCCAGGTAAGCGCGGCGGTAGCGGCGGCTGTATTGGTTACAACGAACGTTGTCGCCGCGACAGCATTTGCTCCCAGCGCGCTTCCGGCATTAAATCCGAACCAGCCGAACCATAGAAGCCCGGCGCCTATAATGGTCAATGGGAGATTATGCGGCGGCATGGGCTCCTTACCATACCCTCTTCTCGATCCCATATACAGCGCGCATACAAGCGCCGAAAAACCCGCTGTAACATGCACGACAAGCCCTCCGGCAAAATCCATTACGCCCATCTTGCCCAGCCATCCGCCGGCGCCCCAGATCCAGTGGCACACAGGATTATATACAAGGGTTGCCCACAATAAAGTGAAGACCACATATGTGGAAAATTTCATTCTTTCGGCAAATGCGCCTGTTATAAGCCCGGGGGTGATTACCGCGAACATCATTTGAAATGCCATAAAGAGAATGTGGGGAATGGTCGCGGCATAAGTGGCATTCGGGCTCGCGCCAACACCGTTCAGGCCAAACCATGACAGGTTCCCTATCAGGTGCCATTTGTCGGGCCCAAAGGATAGACTATACCCAAACAATATCCATTGCAAGCTTATTAGGCACAATACAAAAAAAGACTGCATCATGGTAGCAAGGACATTCTTCCTTCGCACCAGGCCGCCGTAAAAAAGCGCGAGGCCCGGGATAGTCATAAGCATTACGAGCGCGGTAGCTATCAGGACCCACGCCGTGTCACCGGAATTTATCATCATACCCTCCCTTTGTGGTTATTCAATTGTGTACACAATTGAATATAAATTGGACAAAAAAATAGCGCTCAATCTGGCTTATCTGCTTTGCCAAAGTGAACGCCTGCGTTCATTACGTATCTACCCGCACAACATAGTGCGGTATATTAAATTTGTTTTATTGTATCTTGGAGCTCTTCCCCTGTAAAGAGAATAATGCGCATCGAGAATCATCATGTTTATTGCGCAATATCAGCTTATTTTATATCCGCCCAGGAAGTCACTCCATTCGTCGCAAAAGATGGCGTCACGCTTGACAGGCTAGTATCATAATGTACCACCGCTTGGCCGCTATCGACATCGGAGCCGCAAAAAATAGAGCCATAAAAATTCTCCTGTCCGCTCAGGGTAATAGTAGCGGAAGGGGCATATATGGCTCCGGTAACAGCGGCCTGACCCGATAAACTGACAGTAGAACCTGTAGAGTAGATTTGCATATCTTTCGGCTGCCCGCTATTTACAATTCCCTGCCCGGAAATATTTATACTGCCGCCATCCACATATATAACTGAGGGCCCTGTAACATTAATCTGCGCCTGGCCGCTCGTGCTTATCGCTGTAAAATAATATGTGCCGCCGGGTATTGTCATTACATCCTGGCCGCTTACGGAAAGATTGTTTCCTCCGGTGTAAGGCGTTGTAGTGCCGTTATGAGTAATGGTGATACCGCTGTTGCTATTGCTTGTTTTTGTAGCGGCAATGGTCGAAGCCAGGGCTGAAGTCATAGCCGCATCAACTGTTATCGGGGTCGACATGGTTCCGTATTTACCCGATATATAAGTCGAAGGCGAGGGGCTGGCCGGAAATGGATGGCCGGATCCTGGAGTCGCGTCTCCATTGATATATACTTCTCCGCTCAGGGTTATCGAACCGTTAGACGCCATACTGCCTTTTTGTCCGATATTTCTGGACCCACCCGATAATATACAATTATAGGCCCCTTTCGAAGAATCATAGCTATCCGCTTTGGCCTGACCGCTCATCGTAATATTATGAAGGCTGGAGACAGCGTGTGTAAAAGCGCCCCATTTTTTGTATGTAGCCCCCAACGTTCTTTTTGCGCTATATGATGAGTAATTTGGCACATACCCATTAGCGGAGATAACGGCAGCCGTCCCATCGGCGGAAATTGAAATGCTTGCGTCGTATTCCCCTATGTTAAGATAGACGCTTCCGACATGCGCCTTAAGAAACTGGTGAGGAAGGGTGTATAGTGTATTACCTGGGTGGGACGGATCCGGCGAAGGAGTCCAGCCGGTAAGATTATTATTTAAGTAATGCCAAATTGCCCGCTCTAATCCTACTTCTCCCAAATCGAAGGCAGCGGTCGAATTATAAAATTTTGCCGCAAGCCCATATTCGGTGACAAGCCTGGCCATGCAGGCTGATACCAGTATAAGCAATATGGCTACTATTAAAAGAGAGGTAACTAATATAAAGCCGTCCGGATTTTTATGTTTATTGGAATTCATATTTATTTATTACGCATCCTGACTACCGCTGTCGGGATCATCTGCGCCGTGTTCGTTCCCGATCCGCTTAAAGAAAGCATTTTTTCATTAATCGGCAAAGAGATACCTATGGTATTGACATCCGACAGATATGTAACATGTGATAACGTTGTGCCACCGACGCTTCCGGAGCTGAAAGTCAGTAAGTTTCCGGAATTAGTGCCGCAATGGTGGGCTACGGCGCGATTTTCATTTACCCTGCCGTTTTTATGATAATACGAGTCTCCGGCGGTAGTGAACTTCCCGTCTATTTGGACAATTCTGTACAGATCGTAGCTTTGCAGATTATTATTATAGATCAATGTATAAATTATATAATCGTAATAAAGATTTGTGTCTGAGGTTATAGAGTTTATAGTGATCGGTGGGTTCGAGTTATCTATAGAAGGGACCTGAAGAACGATGGTATTGTCGGTGGTCGTATAAGAACCATAGTTCGTCACTACTTGCGCCGCGCACCTGATATCTCTTACCATGTGGTCCACCGCGATTCTTGAACTTGAATAAACGTCCAGATAAGCGCTGTCCGTTACGAAAGTCCGCCAATACATCGTGTACAAAGAAACAGCGGCTAATAATATGATAGAAGCGATAAATGCCGCTATCTGAATCTCAACCATTGTAAATCCGCTCTTTCGTTTATTCAAATTTTCCTCGTTTTCACCACTTATCGATGCCCTGATAAGTTATCAGAGTTACCAGGCTTTTTGACAATATTCTCCCTGAGGCAGAATTCCAGGTCGCGGTAACTGAAACTTTTTTAATATTTGCGTCGCCGCTAAAATTATCAACCGCGTTTGCGCATCCGTCAACCAATACTGTGCAGACGGGGCTTTTATTTGCCAGATATTTAAAGCCGGAGGGGCACATAGGATCCGCCGCGTTATATCCTGAACATGTATACGCGGCGATATTGTTAAAAGGCAGGGCCCTGATTTTATCGATTTCTTCCTGAACCGCTAAGGTAGCCACCAGCGTTTCGCTCAGCTTATTAATAGTGCCAAACTCTCCGAAAAAAACAGCCCCTACGGTAAATAGGCCTACACTTAAAATGATGACGCCTATTAAAACCTCAAGAAGGGCAAAGCCTTTTTTGTTTAGTAAGTAGAAGTGACTCATCATTCCCAAGAATACTGCCAATTTTCAAAATATGCAAGATAAATTTCGATGGGTTATGCTTAATGCGGCTATGTGACATTAAAGATTTCTTTGGTGCCCCTATCCCAGCCATCCCATAGAAAAGCTTCATGCCTGTTATCCGCTATGAGCCGAAATGCAAAACGGGTCTGTTCTTCATAGAATTCGCAGAACGAACCCGTTTTATTCATTCCGCCGTTCATTTCATACGCTTCGGCGGGACAGGGCGAGCCGCAAAAATGCCGGATAGCGCATCGGCGGCATGGTTCGATCTTCTCTACTTTTCTTTCTGTAACCAGCTTAAATGGATCACTTTTTAAAATATTTTTTACACTATCCTTAAAAATATTGCCGCCTTTAAAACGTTTCAACCCGATAAATTCGCTGCAGGGAAATATGTCGCCGTTTGGCACTAAGGCAAAAAAGCTTCTTCCTCCCCCACACGGCGAGATATCGCACATCAATCTGCGAGCTGTTGGGGCAAGGATGCTTATCAGTATATTGGCAAAGTTAGCCACCACAAGCTTGCGGCCGCTCTCTTTATAAAGTCTATGGCTCGTCTCGAGAGCTTTAATAAAATATCGCGCGGCAAGCGCATCCGCAGGTTTAATTTTTCGAGCGGAAGGAAGAGTACATCGAACAACATTTAAAAGACAGGTGGGAACTTCGTTCTTATGTAAAAAAGCTGTAAGACCGGGAAGGGAGCGCACATTTTCAGTTGTGATCGTGCATATCGCGCTCCATGCATCATAACCCCTGAGCAACTTCATCGCCTCTATAACGCTGTGAAATACACCTTCGCCGGACCAGCTCGCCCTGGTCCTGTTAACTGTTTCGGCCGTCGGGCCATCAAGTGAGATACCGATGCTTACTTTGTTGGATTTCAAAAACGAAACCATTTCGGCATCCAATAAAACGGTGTTCGTTTGTATGCCAAACATAAAGTCCCCGCTAAACTTTTCGATAGCGGCTCTCAATGCCTTTTTATTCAGCAGAGGTTCGGCTCCGTGAAATATTATTTTAGGTAATGAGGCATTACCGGCCGACGTTTTAAAGTATGCTTTCAATAATTGAAGGGCATCGATCACGGTCTTTTCGGACATGTGCCTGCCATTGCGGCGCATATGTTCGGGAATATAACAATAGCGGCAATTAAGATTACATCTTTCGGTAATATTAAAATATACCGCGGACGGTCTCAGACCAAAACGGAGACGATCCATCTCCGCGCGAAAACTTTCCCTTTTCTTACGGTAGGCCCTCAACAGTTCACTGTCACGCATAATATCAGATAGTTTACCGCGTTCAACCAATGACCAAAATGCGGTATCGGGATCTATGAGCCCAATATAACGCGGATGGCCTATCTCTATCGGCTGGAATGCCGGGCCGTCCCCTGAATTGACAAAACGATCCATTACCTTATTTGGTCTTCTTGTCCATCAGAACGTAATGCGACAAACCTGTCCCGTCGGCCGTGCAAGTTTTCCGGCTCGCGATAATATCATTTCTATTTTTTTTCGTCCCGCCCTTATTGCTTTTTCTGTTCCTATTCATACGTCCTCCAAGTTTATTCAGCCGTATTACAGGCTAAGTGCCGATGTCTCTGACATCGGCCTTTTTGGTTTATTGAATATAAAAATAAAAAAGGACTCTGACAAAGCGTCTATACGCTTCGCCAAAATCCTTTGCCGTTGGATTCGGTTTTCTACAGCTTTAGCAGGTCTTCTGGCTTACGGTTCTTTCCAGATGCGCATGCCTTCCCTCTAACATTAGTTAAAAGTGGCTAGCTATTATTGCTATGCGCATCGTACCGATTACAGCGGTGGGTCCGCCACGGATTTACGCCGTGTTCCGGGATGCTAAAACTTCATTAGTTATAACATTGTGCTCATTATAAATCAATATAAATTAAGAATGCCCTGATCTCTTCCGGCGTCAGGTGGCGAAACTCACCCGGCTGCATGTCTCCAAGCTTCAGGGCACCGAAGGCAATGCGCTTAAGACTCGTCACCTCATGGCCGATAGATTCAAATATCCTTCGGATCTCTCTGTTTTTCCCTTCAGTTAATTCCATGATCAGATGGGACTCTCTATTGCTGGATTTACGCAGGGTTAGCTTTAACGGTTTTAAAAATTCGCCGCGGTCCCAAACACCCTCGATAAGTTTACGGACTTCCGCGTCCGTGACCTTACCCTTAACGGATACCGCATAGACGCGCACAATAGCATTGGCGGGGTCGGCCAAATAAGCTGAAAGCTTCGTATCATTGGTCAACAGTAGCAGCCCGGTAGTAGCCATATCCAGACGGCCCACCGGATGAAGAGATTGCAGCTCTTCGGGTAGCAGATTAAAAATCGTGCGGCGGCCATGCTCATCAGACCGAGTCGTCACAACGGATCTCGGCTTATACAGCAGGATCGTCTCCCGGGTCTTTTTCCGCGCTTCCTTTCCGTCCAAAGTAATTTTATCTTTCCCGGGAAGAACAATGCGAAGAGGGTCTTTAACCGTCTTTCCATTAACTTTTAGCCGCCCCTCCAGGATCCATTCCCGGGTCTGACTGCGAGAAGCCACGCCCATTTTCGACAAAGCGCGTTCTAAAGCAAATTTATTAATTGCGGAGCTCATTTTTAATAAAGCACTCTTTGACGGTCTGTCTGGTGAGAAACAGCACTATGAAACCATGGTATGCTATCGAGATGTAATTTTTTAAACTGGCCGGAGGAAATGTCATTATCTCCCCATTTAAGTGTAGTAGATCTGCGAAAATCATTATCTTGATAAGAATGATATATCCGGAGAAGAAGATTAATAAATTTCTCGCCCAGTGTTTATAATTGAAAAGCCCCATCCCGATAACGCTGGATGCCACGCCTGCCAGGAAAACGAATATAAATACATTAAGCGGCTTTCTCGATATCGCAAGTAACCCGTATATCGTGATACCGCATATGGTGAAGGCGCCTATTGACAATTCTATAACAGCGATCGTCCTTATGAGTTTTTTTATCATCTTCCATTTATTCCAGATACGCGCCGCATCCTACTATAAATGTCTCATCGCCGTACTTTACTTTTTTCACATAGGTGCGCTTTTCAGAAGGCACGTCGCTTCCCGGTTTTGGCCAGAAATATTTTATCCATCCCTCACCGTCTTTAAGCGCCAGGTTTATATAATCGCGCACCAGGTATTTGCCGTTAACGTCTTTAAAATCCATGATATTCTTCCCCTCGATACCGGGAAAGCCGCCGTTCACCAGCTCTGTGCCGTCCGGCGCATCCACAAATATGTATGTATCGAAGAAAACGAACGGCCCTGTCTTATCGCGCAATACGTCGAACGCAGCCCCTCCTTTTTGCTCGATAAGCGCCGCCGCATCGTTCACTTCGTCCACGATAAATTCCTCTTCCATTTTCATGTTATATATGCCGCAGCCGACAATATACGTCTTCCCGGACGGCGCGGTCACCCTTCTGACGAAAGTGCTCTTCCATGTGGGGAATATCCCGTTGGGCCTCGGCCACATATAATGCACCCAGCCCACGCCGTCTTTATCGGAAGTCGTTTCTATAAACATCTTTGTTATCGGCCTGCCGACCATATCTTTAAGATTTATCTGATTCTTTCCTTCAAGCGCGGGGTCCGGATGAATGACCATATTTCCGTCTGTGTCGAGAACGAATATATATGTATCGCCTACTTCCCACCTCTCCACTTCTTTCTTGAATTCAGGAAAAGCGCTTTCCCCTTTCTCCTGGAGGAGCTTAACGGCATCCGCTACCACCCGCTCAACATGACCTGCGGTCAGTTTCGGGGCGTCCGCGGCACAGGATAAGCCGGCAAAAATTAAGCCGGCAAAAAGAACCGCCCCGGCAATAAACACGCTTCTATTCATCTGGTATCTCCTTATCATCATTTAGTAACCGTGATCGATAATGCTTCCGGGGTGCCAACTTTATCGGCATATTGGACATTTACAGGGCAACCCATAGTAAGATCGAAAATGCTTATGTCACTGCCTAAACGCTTTATTTTCGTATTGGGCCCGACGAAGAGAGTGACATCGCTATATTTGATAACCGGAGCGAGCATGAGTGACTTCACGGTAACGGTGGATTTGAATGTATCTATCGCGTATATCTTGCCTTCCACGGCGCGTATGTTTTGTTGGGCAAGACTATCTTTAGGGCAGGAGGGAGAAAATATCAATATTCCGAACGTCAGGATTAAAATAACTATACAGCCTCTGAGCATTTCTCACCTCGGTAATTTTTATAATTATACCATAAACCAGTTTATGCTGAAAGCGCGCTGTTATGTTTCCCGCATCTGGAGCCAAAACAGCCGACGCTTTTCTCTTCAACATTAACCCTGGTTATCTCACACTGGTTTGGGCAGTCTTCGCATAAAAAGAAGCCGGCCCTTACTTCTTTGTCGAGCAGGCCAAAGCCTTTAAACGCCGATTCTTTTATGCCGCTCCTTAGAGCCAGAAGCGCCATAGCTACGCATCCGGTGATCCGGTGTTCTTCAGGTACGGTTATCCTGGTCTTGAGCGCCGCCTCAAATGCGCGAACTACACCTATATTCGACGCTACGCCTCCGACGAAAATAACGGGATCGGGCATTTCTCTGTTGCGCGCCACATTATTTATAAAATTTCGCGCCAGGCCTTCGCAAAGGCCGTTTATTATATCTTCCTTTCGACAGCCAAGCGCCGCCTTATGTATCATATCGCTTTCCGAGAATACTGTGCACTTCGAAGCGATGTTTACCCTGACTGTCGATCGAAGGGCGTAGTTTCCAAATTCCTCTATCGGGATGCCAAGCCGTATTGCCTGCGAGGCAAGGAACGATCCGGTGCCCGCCGCGCATAACGTATTAAGGTTATGCCAGGTAGGTATGCCGTCCTTAAGGAGTATAACCTTTGAATCTTGCCCGCCGATTTCTATTACGGTAGCTATGCGCGGATCGTAATGTAAAGCGGCCACGGTTTGCGCAGTAACCTCATTTTTTATTACGTCCGCCCCCAGAACAAGCGCTGCCAGCTTTCTGCTGCTTCCGGTGATACCTATGCCGCATATTTGCGCCGAATGTTTTTCAACAGTATTTTTTATCTCTGCCGCCGCTTTGCACAGAGCTTCAAGGGGCGCGCCGGCAGTTTCCACATATACGCTTCCCATCAGGGCCTTCTCTTCATTCAATACAGCCATCTTGACGGAGACAGACCCTATATCCACTCCGAGGAAGAATTTCATATTAAAGCCTTTCTCATCTTAAGCATGTCAACGAATGATTCGACTCTGGTCTGAAAATGCGTCTCCAGGGTGGACTCATCGATGCTAAGGCATAGTATCGGCATATCGTAATCGCGGCTTATGCGGTCCACTATCGGCTCGATGACTGTTTCGGGATTACACGCGAACGGTTTAAGCATTATCGCGCCGTCGTAACCCTCCTCGGCATATTTTATCAGCTTGACCAGATTCTCATTGGCATGCCCTCCTATCCGGACCGGAAAATATTTCTTTGCCAACCTGGAATATTTAGAAATATTACTGACGCCGAACATGTCCTGAAAAAGCATCGAGACATTATTGGAAAGACATAACCATCTGTCCACAAAGACGCCTAATGCCTGAAGTTTTTTTACTATATCCATATTGACCGTATTTTCATTGCAGACATACACCTCGCCCGCTATCCCTATCTTTATATCCGCATTCTTGTTAATCGAGCCCTCGATCTTATCGAGCTCTTTCACTTTTTTAAAAAACCTATACATCTCCTTTGTGAGTTTAAAAACAGATAATCCCGGGATGAGCCGTTTAGCGTCGCGCACGAATTTAATAGGTTTACGTATACATATGGGAGCCATCGCGGCTTTATAGCCATGTGCCTTCATGATCTCAGCCTGTACGATGTTATAGCAGCGTAAAATGCACCAGCCTTCCGAATTGGCCATGACGACAGACTCGGCGCCCAGCTCCGACGCCTCTATCAGTGTGCCAAGCGTGATTTTGAATGGATAGCATACTTCCGAAGGAGAATAGAGCGTTCCCAGCTCCGTAGTGCGTTTTGTTATGGGAGGAGGTATTATGACGTTCGCACCCAATCTTGTAAACAGCTCTGAGAGGAGCGGCGTATATTTTCCATACCTAGGGAACGACATCGTGGGTTTTTTGGAACGTTGATTTTTCATGGGTTTCATATGGGTATTCAAATGTCATTGTGAAGCAATTTTTTTGATTATACCATAAATTTTGGGAACAAAAAAGACCTCTCAACTTTAGAGGTCTTTTTATGATTTTGAAATATTACTTTTTGATATTTAACTTTGGTCAACGTAACAGATTAGCCATCAGGTTTATCTACAACGTAGGGGACGTTCTTACCTACCGACAGGTAGGTAAGAACGTCCTCTACGATTGTGATATATTTTCTTTATCTTACAACTTTTATTGACTGCGCATCGTTTGCTGAAGATGTTTCTATTTTAACCTTATCTCCTACCTTTAATTTATTTAAGGTAATGACATCCAAGGTGTGCGCGAGAATCTTTGCGGTCGCTTTTACCGTAAAGGTGGTAGTTTTCCCCGTCTCGTCTGCAACGGTTATGACTCCTGCGGTGACGCCTTTCGCAGGATCTGCCACCGTAACATCGACTATTTTACCTACAACCGTGCTTGCCTTTTCCGCAACAGATTTTTTCTCTGGGGTCGCCGTCTGCGCAAAAATCGCAGGGCTGACGAATGCAAGCGCCAGCAAAACAATTGCTATCTTTTTCATTACTGCCCTCCTTGTTTTTACCGTCTCCGGCACATAGCCCTCTTTACGGCCCGACCGATGATAAATCGTACCACTTTGGCATAAATAGGTCAATCCTAAAAGATAATATGCTAATGCCTGCTCCATTAACGCGAAGTGAGGTTTCACTAACTACTTTACCGTAGAATTTCAAGCTTCACTCTTATCGTGCTCGGCTTGACATTGTTGGGCCTCGCTTATGCCCTTTTATTTTTCTTCTCTAACTGGAGAATATCGAGAAATATATCAACAAGGCGAGGATCGAATTTAGTGCCTGCCCACTCTTTTATTATATTTATAGCCTTCTTTTTACCGTATGCCTTCCTATATACCCTATCGGAACTCAATGCTTGATAAACGTCCGTTATCGCAATGATGCGAGAGCCCAGCGGTATATCTTCTCCTTTCAGGCCGTCCGGGTAACCCTTACCATCCCATCTTTCATGATGGTGCAGGATCCATGGTATAACATCTTTTAAGAAATGGATAGGCCTGATAATATCAACGGCGATTTGTGGGTGCATCTTGGCCTTTTCAAATTCCGACTTCGACAGCCGCCTTTTTTTAAACAAGACCTTTTCTTTTATGCCAATCTTTCCCAGATCGTGCAGCATGGCGGCGTGCCTTATAAGATCGATGTCTCGCGATACAAAACCAGATCTCTTAGCGATCTCTTGGGCATAATATAAACTCTTTTCCACATTCTTTACGCTGTAGCGATCTTTAAACTCCAACGCCTTTGCCAAGGCATATATCGCCTCAACAAAACTTCGGTTTGCCCTTTTTGCCAGATTAGCTATCCTCTTTTTTACAAGAGAGACCTGGATACCTTCCTGGTTGTATTTAGATATCTCTTGTTTGGTGTCCGGAGACAGTACTAACCTGCCCCCTCCGAGCTCTTTAGCTATATTAAGATGTTTGTCGGCTATATCGATCAAATCGATGGCTTTTTGGACGTTGTGCATAGGATACGACGAGATGCCTATGCTCACCCTAAGATTTATTGAATATTTTTTATTGCCGAAAGCATATTCGTTAATTCGCTCAATTATCTTTTGACCGACAGACTCTGCGGTGACATTATCAGTATCTATAAGTATAACGACGAATTCATCCCCGCCGAATCTCGCAATAACGTCTCCCTTACGGAGGATCTTCTTAAGCTGCAAAGCGAATTGGCACAGGATCACATCCCCAAAGCGATGGCCATACGTATCGTTTATCGATTTAAAATAGTCCAGGTCCATCATCATTACAGAGAGTTTCAGATTAAATCTTTTTGCGCGGGCGAACTCGGCATCTATCCTGTACATAAGATAGCGATGATTATAAAGTCCGGTGTGAGAGTCTTCCAGAGACAACTGATTAAGGCGTTTTCGCAGCTTTAAAAGCTTCAGTTGATTATTTTGCTGGGGGATCATTTTTCACCTCATTTCCATAAGATAAATTATACCATATCTGTCCCTTGATTAACTGTCCTCTTATCATGTTTTTTTTATTAAGCTCATTCGGCTTCTTGTTGAAGCGAGCGGCAAAATAACGATAAAACGACTACCCTTCCCAATATCGCTTTCTACCCAAATCTTTCCTTTGTGAAGATTGACAATATCTTTTGCTATTGGAAGGCCCAATCCTGTACCCTCTTCTTTTTCAGCGGTAATACGTTCAAATTTATCAAATATCTTATTGACATACTTCTTCGGAATACCTGGACCGGTATCAGCAATCTCTAATCGAACTTTCTCTTTATCCCCTTTGATTTTAACGCTGATAATCCCATTATCAGGGGTATATTTAATCGCGTTAGTTAATAAATTTGTAATAACCTGAATCATCATGTCTCTATCGGCTAAAAGTTGTCGAGTAACCTGTTCCCCGGAAAGGCGACCTTCATATTTAAGAACCAGGTGCCTTTTAAGCAGTTCGTCTTTATAGTCTTCCAATACTTCTTCCACTAACGTAGAGATATTTACCGGAACCACCTTCATCTTCATCTTTCCTGATTCTATTTTGGAAACATCCAGGATATTCATAACTAATCGAATGAGGCGCTCTATATTATTTTTTCCCGCCTTAAGCATGCTTTCTTGTTCGGGTGTTATTCGGCCTACCAGCCCATCAAGAATAATGGTTAAAGACCCCTTAATAATGGCAAGGGGGGTTTTGAATTCATGTGAAACATTAGCAACAAATTGTGATTTTAGTTGATCAAGTTTCTTTAATTCTTTATTTTTTCTTTTGATTTCTTCGTTTTGTTTTACCATAAGATCAATATCGGTATATACGACAAACGCGCCTTTTACCGTCCCCAAAACATTTATTAATGGTCCGGCGCTGACAAGAAACCACTTTTTATCTCCTTGTCTATTTTCAAGTAGGCGCTTTATAGGTTTAATCACTCGGCTTCCTTTTAAACATTTTTCAGGAATATGGCCCTTCCTGCCGCGGCCTTGCCATAACTCATTAGCTTTAATTCTCCCCAAGACCTCTTCCTGCTTATATCCGGTCTTTTTAAGGCAGGTTTTATTGATAAAAGTAATGGCTTGATTCTTATCTACTTCGATCACAGAATCATTGGTATTGAGTAAAATATTGTTACTCAAAGCATATTTTTCACTAAGTGCGTTAATCAGCCCTTCTTGATTTTTCGTAGCTTTCTTAAAGAAATCACACTTTTGGCAATTGCCGAACTTTTCAGCAGAAGTCCCCTGAATCTTACCCCCACAAAGTGTCCCGGCAACAAACCAGCAATCTCGACCATGATCGGGATAAGAAGGACATATACCTAACTTAGCGGCTTTGGAGCCGCCTTTTTCCCTCCCGCACTTTTTGTATTCCCAACAATTTAATTTAGTCATCTTTATGAACCATCCCTAAAGTTAAAAACTTATTTTCTGCCTGTGTCCAGCCACTCGTTCCACGCGGCGACCTTTCCATCGACGATCTTGAAGGTAACGCTTTTCACGCCGTCAACCGTCTTACTGATCTGATAGGTCCAGGACTCCTCCTTGCCCGCGGCCGTTGCTCTGGACTGGACAAAGTTGGAGAAGAGCGGGCCCTGCCCGATCGCACCGTCGGGCGGATACCCGATCTGGGCGACAAGCTCCTTTTTAGTCATGCCGACTCTTACCTTATTACCGGACAGGGCGTCGGAGATCTTCGTATTATTTAAAAGGCCGGCGAAAGAGCCTCTTACAATAGCCCTCGCTCCGGTTGCTACGGGTACACCTACAACGGCCGGCCTTACCACTCTCGCGTTTTTGCGGACCGGATAAGTGGTGCTGGTGCTTATTACGCCTTCACTCGGATTCGTGTCGCTCTGATATTCTTCATAGCTCTCGCTAGTTCCTATTACTCCGCGCGCTTCATCCGGTGCGGGGACCGCATCATTCTCTATTGCTTGTACATCCTCTGTATTCCCCGTATCACTAACCTCTACTTGCGTATTTCCCGTATCTCCGGTATCACTAACTTCTACCTGTGTATTTCCTGTATCTCCGGTATCGCTGACCTCTGTCTGTGTATTTCCTGTATCTCCAGTATCACTAACTTCTGTCTGCACATTTCCTGCGTCCGGTACATCTGCCGCGCTGCTTTCATCGGATACGCTTCCTCCGGCATCTCCCTGGCCACCCTGATCATCGTCCTGGGCGTAAGAGACGCCATACACTGACAACATGACCAAACATATCACTGCCGATATTTTCATGAACTTCGCCATTTCATCCTCCTCATTTTTCGGTTTTATCTGATACAGGGGAGCATTGTTTGAATATCTTGGCTATCGTAAAAGGCTCTGCGGCTATAAATCACAATTTTTGCACCGGGTGCCGACTTCCTTCCACAAGGCCTTCTTTAATCTTTTTGAGTTCCTCATCCGTAGGCTTTCGAATCTTGGCGACCCTGTCGCGCGGGAATGAAACTTCCGTGCTTCCACCGTCGTTTGTCAGGAAAACGCTATCCACCGTCTCCCTGGTAATATTCCCCGCCGCCAAATCGCCATCTTTAAGTTCCAGTATCGCGAATTGTCCGGAAATATCTACGGCATCCGCTTTAGGGGCGGCGGACTCGTCCTCGGGATACGAGCCGGCGCCGACGGCAAATACGCTGTCTCCGTAAACGGCCTTTCTGACATATGTATGTTTCCTCGAAGGCTTGATCTCTCCCGGTTTCGGCCAAAGATAATCCACCCAGCCCGATCCCTTCTTAGTCGCGATATCGATGATCTCGCGAGTAAGGTATGTTCCGTCATAATCCTTATAGTTAAGGATGTTCTTGCCCTCTATGTCCGGAAAACCGCCGTTCACGACCTCCACTCCTTTGGGGGTATCGACAAATATATATGTTCCGAGAAAGACAAACTGGCTGGTTTTATCACGAAGGGTGTCGAAAGCCGCCGTCCCTTTTTTTTCAATCAAAGCAACGGCCGCATCCACGGCATTGATAAGAAAGATATCCTCTACCTTGGGATTATACACCCCTGAGCAGACCACATAGGCCTTGCCCGAAGAAGCAACTACGCGTTTTGCGAAGGTGCTCTTCCAGGCGGAGAATATGGTGCCCGGTTCGGGCCATTGGTAAAAGTACCATCCTTCATTCTTGTTCGAATCGGAGGCCGTCGCTTCAATGATGCCTTTTATTATGGGCTTACCATTGACGGACTTTATGCCTATCTGGTTTTTACCCTCGAGCACCGGATCCGGGTGAACGACCAGATCGCCGTCTGTATTCAGGACGAATATATATACTTTCCCGTGCCGCCATTGGCTTCCCTCTTTTTTGAATTCGGGAAACGCGGCTTCGCCTTTGGCTGCGATGACGGCACTTGCGTCTCTAACAAGGCTCACGAGGTCCTTTGTTTCGCTATATTTATAATCAGATAATTCCTGCGCCATACATGAGAAAACCGTAACAGAAAGGCCGATAACGACGATCCCGATAATATACGCTATTCGTTTCACGCTAATTTCCTCTTTGAGAGGCCAATCTTATTTTGAACTCTGCATGACCCAGTAATCTTCGCCGTCTTTGGTTTTCAAAAGGTATAGCCATCTGTTCACGTTTGGCTTCGCGTCAAGTATGCGCATATAAAAATCATCATAAAATTCAGAGCACTCAAGATAATAACCGTGCTTAAAACTCGCTGTATTGATGGGCGTGACATCGATCGCCGTTAAGCGATCCGGAGCCAACGACTTTAAATACAACAATTCTTTTGCCTCTTCCAATTGCTTGGGTTCGGTTACCCTCAGTTTTATGCGGCCAAGCCTGTTATCCTGGTTTATAAATCCGCTCATAAGCAGGGCGTCGTCTTCGGAAGAGACGTAAGCCGTTATCTTCTTCGCAATAACTTCGAATTCCTTTTTGAATTTATTAGTGAACTCTCCCCCGCTAACATCCGGCGCCGCCAGCAGGACATGGTCTATTTCCAGATCCGGGCCGGTAAAATCCGGGTATTTATAAAGAGTATCGAAAGCGTCGCAGATCACCTGGGCGCCGAGGCTCGACGCCTCGATCCAAAGCTTTTTCGGTTTGATCTCGCGAACGACCTTCGCGATGACATCGGCCAGATATGGCCCGGAGGCCGAAGCCAGGGATTGCGCTTTTTCATATCCAAACATATCGACCGATTGATCGCCGGGCCAATCGAATAGGAGGACCGGCGTATCGACATCGAGCAGATAACTGAAATAGGCGGCCTTCATAGCGGTGGCCTCAAAGCCGTCTTTATACCCAAAGATAAGCACAAGGACCGAGTTATGCGGAGATGCCTTCACGGCTTCCGAAAGTTCTTTTATGAAAGCATCCGCGTCCAGCCTTTTAATATTCTTCATCTCTATTAAGCCGTTCTTCTTTATCTTATCCGGCAGCATCTCCCCTATCCTTAATCTGGGGTCTATCCGCATATCGAGAGTGCCATATGTCGTCTCTTTAGCGAGTTCCGGCTTAAAATCCGGAGACAGATCGGGGCCATAGTCGATCTGCCGGCTGGTCGCGTAAAATATATTGATCACTCTGTAGCGGCCGTCCACTTTGTAAGCTATACGTTTATAGATATCTTCCAGAGAATAGTTTTGGGATCTTTTGATGGGGAGGGTCGAACATCCTGATAAAAATATACCGCCGAATATAATGGTGAAAAATCCGCGGAAAAACATTTTCATGAAAGCATTATACATCTCATTCCATCGGTAGGCAATGAAGATTTTTATTCCGGCCTGTTATTCGGAGAGAATTAATCGATCCATTCCACTTTGCCGGTCTTGATATCATACACGGCGGTCACTATTCTTAACTTTCCCTCATCTACCATTTCCTTGACTTCATGGCTCAGGGATAAAAGATCCCTCTTTGCCTGGAGAGCGTTATTCTTCGCTACAGCGTTTACCAGGTCGGGGCCAGCTAGACCAGGGTGCTCTTTTTCTGTCTTTACCGCGATGGGCCTGATCTGTTCCTGAATATCGCAGATCTTTCCCTCTACGGCAGAATCATCTACCGCGGCCTTAACCGCTCCGCATCCTGTATGCCCCATAATAACTAATAGCGGTGATTTGAGATGTTTCGCGGCATATTCGATAGAGCCTATTACGCCGTTATCCATGACTATATTCCCCGCTACGCGGACAACAAAAATATCACCTATGCCGCGATCGAATATAGCTTCTACCGGAACGCGTGAATCTGAACAAGCAAGAACGGCCGCAAACGGCCTTTGTCCATTCACGGCGGTCTCTTCTCTCTGCTTGATAGTCTCATCCGGGTGGCGTAATTTCATTTCGACGAAACGCGCGTTTCCTTCCTTAAGTAATTTCAACGCCTCGTCCGACTTTATTGTCTCGCCGGCCGATATCGAACTTGACACTACCATGCATAAAATAAAAGTCATTATAAAACCGGATAACTTTATTTTTTTATCATTCATACATGGCTCGCCTTTTTATTGCATTTTTAGCGTCAGCTCTTTATCTTTATATCGTAACTTTACAGAGCTTCCTGTAAGGGCAATAACCTTCGCATCATCTACTTCATCTCCTATAACTACAACCTTGTCATTAACGATTGCTTTCGATCCCATGATCCCTGACAGCTTAAATTCGCCCGGGGCAATTTTTTCCTCAATAATGACAGGCTCATTAGCCGGCCGCGACCGCTGCGGGGTTACGCTCGATTTTGGAGCTTTGTCGAGGACTTTCTTCATGATGTCGGCAAAGACCTGCGCGGTTCTGTATCCTACAACGGTCTCTTCCGCGGTGCCGGAAGCGTTAAAGAAGATGATCGTGGGGTATCCTCTTAATCCATATTTCGAAAATGCGCCTTTATCAATCTCGCAATTCACCTTAACACATATGAATTTTTCAGCCAACTGATTCACACTCGCGTCTTCATAAACATCTTTATCGAGTTTTTTACACCAGTGACACCAGTCGGTGTAAAAGTCAGCCATGACAGGCTTCTTTTCAGTCTTTGCCTTTTCAAATGCGTCCGTTAAATCGTGTTCCCAGGAAATCGCCCAGGATTCGGATGCGAAAGTCAAACTAAGTATGGCAAATAAAAATATGGCTATAAGTCTTTTCATATATAATTTCAGTAACTTTTATGATTATAGCATAGATTTTGGAAAAGTGGGCATTTAGAGGGCCATCCTGAAAAGGCAAAATAAAACCCATCTACCTTTTCCGCTTCTGATATGTTTGGTAGATGGGTGAAACCTTGTGAGGCTTATGGGTTACTATCTAAATCCTTTCTCCCTTAGCCTCACTTAAAGTATACCACATTTTTGAGTGAAATACAATGGCGCGTGACCTGATAACTTTCGTTATCGTTCCGTCTCCTCCGCAGGAAGTTCCCATCCGCACATTGTACACATTTTGCATGAACAATCAACCTCATCTATACGCTTGCCGCAACATGTGCATTTCATATTTTCCTCCTTTGTATTAATGATCTGTTATTAAATATTTTTACAAAGTGCACAAAAAAATACCCCTCTCGCTGGATAGACCAAACTGACACATACTTAAGTGTACCCTATAATATCACACTAGGCAAGGCTTGGAAGCTTGCTTTTGTGTGCCTAACATTTTAAACTTAATTGTCTTCTATTTCAAATCGGCAGCCGCAAATATTGCACTCATAGACGGACATTATTGGGCCTCGTTCTATTTTCCCTGAAACAGATAAAAGATTATGGTCAACAGGATGGTATACCAGGCTCGCCATAAGCAATCAGGATCGTTGCGGTAGGCGTCATTCTTTCGAACTTTCGTGCGATAAAGACAATCGCTTCTTGACCATATTCAGAAGAATTGAGAGTTCGATCGGCTTATAACAGATATTCTCTTTCGGAAATTTGAGCTTTTTGAACGTGTCAGAATATTTTTCGGCGTCGATCGTACCGGTCAATAGGATAACGGGGAGAACAATCCCCATCCGATGTATCTCATGCAGCACATCCAGGCCGCTCCCCGACGGCATTTTCATATCCAGTATAACGAGTCCCGGCATGACCCCTTGCCGTAAGATGCCGATAGCTTCATTTCCGCCATAGGCGAGCAGCACTTCAAACCCCGATTTTACGAAAAATTTTTCGAGCATCTCGCAGATCATAATATCGTCATCCACTATCATTATAGTATCAATAAGACACCTCCTTATGCTTTCGCACGCGGCAGACGAAAAGATACGACCGTCCCTGCCCCAGGGCTGCTTTCGACCATCAGCTCTCCTTTGTGAGCTTTGATGATCTCATAACAGACAGAAAGCCCCAACCCCGTGCCTTTCTTTTTAGTCGTCAGGAACGGTTCGAAGATCCGCGCCTTAATCTCATTCGGCATTCCGCACCCGCTATCCTTAAAATCAACACGCACGAAATCGCCTTCACAAACTGCCTTTATTTCTATAGTGCCGCCTCCCGACATTGCGTCACGCGCATTGTTAAAGATGTTCATGCAAACTTCCTCTAGCTGCTTCGCGTCTGCGTTAACAAATGGCAGATCCTCCTCATATGACCGCCGTATCGCAACACCGCATTTTGCAAATTGATCCTCGAGAAGGCCCACCACCGACTCTACTACCTTTCTGATATCCGTCTCCTGCAGGTCGCTTTTAACCGTTCGGGCGGTCCTGAGCAGCCGCTGCAGTATATCCTTAGCCCGCATAGTTTGCTCGACGATGACGGTCAGGCCCTTAGCTGTCTCTTCGGACTGCGCTCCCCTTGCCAGGATAAGCTGAGCATTCCCGGAAATGACCATGAGCGGGTTCAGCACCTCATGGGCTACCTCGGAAACAAGTTTGCCCAGCAAGCTGAGCTTCTCACTCTGCACCAACCGCTGATGTGTTGTCTCCAGCTCCACATGCGCCTTCTCTATCTCAGCCAACCGTTCCATGGCGACCGCCTGGCTCGCGCGAATCTCTTCATTCGACCTTTCCAGCCTTTCTCGAGTATTCTTAAGGTTGTTATAAAGATTTGCGTTATCGAGTGCCAGGCTAACCAGCGAAATAAATATTTTGCCCTTATAGATATCGTTCTTCGTAAAATTATCGGCGACCTTGATCCTGTTGGCGTTGAGGACGCCGATCGCCTCATTGTTCTTCAATAGCGGCACGATCATCGACGACTGTATCTCGCTGCGGCCTCTGAAGTCACTGAAACGGGGATCGTTACGCAACCCATTTATAAGGATCAATGGCTCCTTGCTCTGGACGGCCCACCCAGCGATCCGCTCGCCGATAGCCAGCCGCGTCTGCTTCTGCACATCCAGGTCCAGGCCGCTCGAAATCGCTATATAGAGCTCTTTCTTTTCATTAAATAGCATTATCGAAGCATCATCCGCCCGCAACAACCTCATAGTCAGGTCAATAATTATCTTGAGCAGCTTATCGAGCTCGATGGTCGAGAATATGGCTTGGCTCAATTCGTAAAGTAAAACGGTCTCTTTGAGCATGCTCTGCTGGCGGATCTTCTCAATTATGCCGATCAGCCTTTCTACGGATACCGGCTTCTCGATAAAGTCGCTCGCTCCCTTCTTAAGGGCCTCGGTGGCAGTAGTTATATCGCCATGCCCGGTAACCATCAGCACCTCGATCTCCGGGTTCATCTTACGTATCTCTTCGAGGGTTTGAATGCCATTCATCCCGGGCATCTGCAGGTCAAGGAGGATAACATGAAATGTGTCGGACTTGATCTTCTCGATACACTCTTCTCCGCTCATGGCGGCAACAACACGATAATCCCTGGCTTCCAATCCTTCAGCGACTACTTCCCAAAAACCCCTGTCATCATCTACGACCAAAATATTGGCTTTATGCTCTATTTGTGCCAAAAATGCTCCTTTTTCATTCGATATTAAGGATAGTGTACATTACAAAGTCTCAAAATACAAATAGGGTATCCCTGTTTTCCTCTATGGGGTGTCACTTTCTGGATCGTTCCCTATTTTCCCCGCGCACGTCTTATCGTATAAGGCTTGGGCATCGGGCATAACAAATTTAGGCCTAATATAACGCTTATAGCCGTTATTGAATACATACTCGACTCTATTGGTAAGCCTATTGACTAAAATCTTTATTTTGGTAAGGCTATTTAGATCGATCGTGTCGTACCTCAAGTATAATTGGTCCACTATAGATAGCGCCTCCGGCTTGCTGTCCTTGAGCGCTTCTGGATTGGGCATGAATGCAATGGCTATTTGAATATCCGCCAGCATCAATAAAATAGCGAGGACCACAGCCATTACCTTCTTCATGCGATCACTCTCCCTCTTTAAGCTCATTCGGCTTCCTGGGGACGACCAGCCACATTATCAGGTATAAAAGAATTCCGCCCCCTAAAAATAGTGTGGTAAATACAAACAGGATCCGGAATAATGTCGAGTCTTTAATCTGCCGACGAATCTTTTATCGGCATAATACCCAGCATGCGGGCATCCTGGATGTTAATAATATTATATTCCGGCTCTTCCTCTTTTTCCGATTCAAGCTTCTCCTTGTTTTCCATATACTCTTTATTTCCGTCCTCTATGGCCTCATCCAGGGTATCGCTAGCTAGCGTGGTCGTCTCGATATAAATATTATCTTTCCCTTCCCGGTCCAGGCTTACCCCTATAAACATATGTTCGGGAATTTCTATTAAACTGACGTTAAGGCCGATCTTGCGAAATATCGACGCCATAAGGACAGAGCCGTCAACACAGTTACTCTGGGTATAATTAATGCTTTCCCCCAATAGCCTGACATATTGAGTGCCTAGATAGGGATCGAAATCTTCCGTGCCGGCGGACATAGTTGTGTAATGCATGCCTTTATTTTTGAGCGTTTCCCAGACGGCCTCGATTTCCTTCTTCACGCTTTCTTCGTCACCCGAGTATCCTTCGAAGCTATCCACCATTTTTGAGGCGAGGGCTTCTTTTAATACCTGGTTTATGAAAGGATGGTTTTCATTAACATACGCGGCGAAGATGAAGGAGGTGTCGTGTGAATTTCCCATGGAGTCGGCAAAATAGAAAACGCATTCATTTACCGGGCGGACCTGTACTCTCACTGCTTTTTCGGAGTCTTGTTTTCCGTCTATTGTAACTTTAAAAATTAACATTTCAGGGACAGTCTGTTTAACTGACAGGAGTTTTTCATAATCATAATCAAGATCGGGATAGACACAATATACAGTATCTTTTTCAGGCAATGTGCCTGTAAAGACAGTAGGGCCGATAAAACCTGTGCCCGATATTTCTACTTTTACCGGACAGTTCTCTCTGGTGCCGCGGAGGGCTATGCCTATGGTCCCCGATGGGTCTCCGATGTGCTGCTGCTTGTCATCCCATTGCTTTTGTTTTAATGTCGCGGTGCTTATCACCACCGAAGGGAAAATATTCTCCCCCATCTCGAATAATGGCTGCCATTTACCCGGCGCTAATTGAGGAAGCTGTCGGTCGGGGGCGGAATCGGCGTCTTCTTTTTGTTCAGCTGAATCGGCGGCTTGAGACTTGATGATGAATGAATCCGTGAAGAGAAACAAGGAAACGATAAGCAGCGCGTATGTTAACTTTGAGAGCCTGAAAATCATCAGAACTCCTTGCTACCGAGCTGTGGCTCATCGATCTTTATCGTATCATCGTTATATGAAGAATAGTTTATGGTCCTTGAGAAGGTCCCTTTATTTTGCTCATTTGAATAATAGGAAACTTCCTCCAATTGTTTTAACGGTAAATAATTATTTTTATTTATCCAGATTTCATATGTTCCGTTTACTTTGCTATCTTTTAATTCCGGAGGCAAGGATTCAATATTAACTGCTTCTTTGCCGAATGAATATTTGATCACAAAATATTCTATCCCGTCTTTAGCGGCGGAGCTTATGGAATCTCTCTTGTCTTCCTTTTCGACGCTTTCGAATTGTTTTATAATACCTTCGGGAGAATGGGCCCTGCACATTGTCCTGCGATTATCATCATCTCCCTTTTCCCAGCCGAAAGCCGCATTAAGAACATAATAATCGTTACCTATCAGTATCCAGCCGTCCCACAACTTCTCACTCGTGCCCTCATCTATGACTTGCGCTGCCTTAAATCTGTCCGGGCTTATAAAAGCTATATTTAACTCTGCGGAATTGCCTTTATTTTTCTGTGAGTTGATTGTAAAGGAGCTCTTAATTTCCATTTTAACACTGTATGATTTTGCCTGTTTAATTGCCTCGCCGCATTTAGCTATCAGCTGTTTATAATCGATTGCGGGTTCCTGGGCATAGGCGTTATGCGCAACTAAAAATACTGAAACTAATATACCGCTCAAAACCAGGTTCTTCTTCATTCTTTTCTCCTTTATCGCTCCACTTACCATCCGCAACAGCATCAATTTTAAGATGAGACGACGACGGCACAGACCTTCCTTTTATCGGGCAGTCAAATTCAACGATTTGAATATCCAGAATGACAGAAGCAGCGGAATTATAAACCCTGCTGCGCTAAACCATACCGGAACTGTAAATTTTCCTACCATCACCTTTATCTTAAAGATAAGCCTCAATAAGTGCAAAAAGGAAACCAATAGAAAAATAAATCCTGTCGTCTTTAGCGCCAGTGCCTGCATCTGTCCTCCCTGCTTTGGTTCGCTAGCAGGCAGATTTGCAGGGCTTTTCTCGGTATTGGTCAAATCGGCCGGCGCCCTCTTGAGGGGACGCGACCTGAATCCTAATGACTGCGCTTTATTCACATCCGCCATGGCACCGATATAGTTATTTTTCGTAACATATGCGACTGCTCGCGCATCATACGCCAGCGCAAAATTAGGCCTTATCTCTATCGCTTTGGTATAATTGACGATAGCTTTATTCAGATCGCCTTTGTGGGAATAGACTAGCCCTAGGCCATAATAAGCATCAGCGGAAGAAGGGCTGATTTCAATGACTTTATTATAGTCGGTAATTGCATTGTCAAAAGCGCCTTTTTTATAGTAGGCGAAACCGCGGTTATAGTAAGCATCCGCAAGGGTGGGGTCTATCTCTACCGCTTTACTGAAACTGAGAATGGCCTTGTCCAGATCGCCTTTTTTGTCATAGGCAAATCCCAAGTTGTAATGCGCACTGGTGGATTTAGGATTAACCGTTATGACATTATTAAATTCTGCTATCGCCTCATCAAATTTGTCGTGACGGATAAGGTCTACACCTTTTTTCAGGGCCTCTTCTTCAGCAGTTTGGGCGTAACTATTGCAAACAACTAAAGACAGCATTACTATGATTAATACCCTGCTTATTGCTGTGCCTGCTCGCCTAAGCATCTTAACCCTCCCTTAATATTCATATCACCCAGATGATAGTCTTGATATTGCTATGATCTTAATAAAGCTTACTCTAAAATTACGTCAATTACAAGATATTGAATATGTCGGTATTGTTAGTTTATTTTTGAAATAGCATGCATTATTTTATATCTCTCATTATTCATAACGCAGAGCTTTGATCGGTGATAGAAGGGATGCCGTATAAGCAGGCCAGAAACCAAAGACTATGCCTATACCAACTGAGAACGCGAACGCCAAAACAATAGATTGTATAGTAACAGAAGTTACCCATCCTGCCAGCTGAGAAATAGTAAAAGAAACTAAAATTCCTAATAAAATACCCATCATCCCGCCCAAAACGCAAAGTAGCGATGATTCCATCAGAAATTGAATTAAGATCGCGCGACGAGGCGCGCCCACAGCTTTACGTAATCCGATCTCTCTGGTTCGTTCATTGACAGAGACGAGCATTATGTTCATAATGCTGACCCCTCCGACCAAAAGTGAAATTATCGCCACGGTTCCCAGAAGGGTGGATAAGGTTTTGGTCGTCTCAGATAGCGTGGCCTGCATTTGAGCATTGTTTCTCAAGGTAAAATCGTTCTCTTTACCGCTAGCCAAGTGATGCCTCTTACGCAACATAGCTTCAATATCATCTATAACGGGCTGTATAGACTCGGACGAATCGCATTGGATAGCCATTTCATGTAAATACGTTGTATTAAGCACCCGCTTCATGGCTGTCTGCAATGGTACGACGACCATATTATCCTGATCACTGAAACCTCCCGAAAACCCTTTGACCGGAAGGATGCCGACAACATTGAAATTTTCTTTGTTAATTTTAACAATCTTTCCTACCGGGTTCTCATCACCAAAGAGATTATTAACAACGGTCTGCCCTAACAGGACCACCCTGGACCTGCTCACATCCTCATCTTCAGTAAAAAATCTACCGTTCTCAGGCTTGGCGCTACGGATCGATTCGTAGCTAATAGGAACTCCCTGTAATTCCGCTATGGTATTTTTATCCTGATACACAACTCGAACATTTGCCTCGGCTTCTCCGTAAATATCGACAATGTTAAGGCTGGCATTCCGCACCGCCTTTACGTCGTCCAAAGTAAGACGGCTGTAATCACCCACAGCGCCCTGGACACCCCGCATATTCGGTGCACCGGGAAACAGCATAATCACATTTGAACCCAGGCTTGCAATGCGGGCTTGAATGGATTTTTGGGCCCCTGCTCCAACAGCCATCACCGCGATGACTCCGGCAACTCCGATAAGAACCCCTAACATTGAAAGGAAGCTGCGAACTTTATTGGCGGCCATAGCCCGAAGAGATGTAATAATATGCTCTTTGAGTTCGGCCATATTAAGCTCAGGATGTTCTAATTTAACTGCAGGCGAAATAGCTATCGTGGAAGGCACAGCCAGAACGCTTACAGGGATTTGCTCTTTTCGGTCCACCTGAATTGGAATATTAGGTACGTCTTCAATAATCACTCCATCTTTGAGCCGTATAATTCGTCTGGTATAAGCGGCGATGCTAGTTTCATGAGTCACGATGATGACGGTAATACCCTGTTTATTCAAATTAACTAAGCGGTGCAAGATTTCGTCGGCCTGGCGGGAATCCACATTTCCGGTCGGCTCATCCGCTAGAATGATTCGGGGTTTATTGACAAGCGCCCTGGCGATAGCCACCCGCTGCTGCTCGCCGCCGGAAAGTTCGTTGGGTTTATGCTGCGTGCGGCCTTCCAGCCCCATTTCGCGTAAAAGTTCTTGTCCACGTTCCCCGCGATGTTTTTGACCGGAATAGACCATTGGAAGTATAACATTATCTAATGCGCTCGTTCTAGCCAGTAAATTGAACGCCTGAAAGACAAAGCCGATTGTTTTGGAGCGCAGAACCGCTCCCTCATCATCCGAGAGACACGACACATCCCGGCCTAATAAGAAATACTGTCCTGAAGTGGGCCTATCCAGTAACCCCATGATCTGCATCAAAGTCGATTTCCCGGATCCGGAATGACCCACAATTGCGACAAACTCCCCTTCCTCAATTTTAAGCGAGACCCCCTTGAGAACCTTTAGCTCATGCTCTCCCATTATGTAGGAGTGCGCGATGTTCTTTATCTCAATGGCGGCCGTCTTTTCTGTAGCTGTTTTCATGGGGAAGTATTATAGGGATTGCTATCTAATGATATGGCAATGAGTTACAAAAACTGAAAATCAAACTGTGCTAAAATGCATAAGACACATGCGCTATTAAGCTCGTCTGATCGGACCAGACTTTGACACTTTCATCATTCCACGCCTCCACGCCGCCATGCGCCAGATCTCGATCGTGCAGCATGCCGGTAGTTCTTATACACAGGTAATCCATTGAAATACCGGCTGTAATGGTTTTCGCAAAGACCATGTCCAGGCCGGTTGAAAAGTATAAAGAATTACCGGATGACCTAATATAACCGAAGAGATCACGCAGGAGGTGATTATCTTCGTTGTATCCTACGACAGGGCCCCAGTCAGCTTCGCCATGCGCTTTAATAGTTATGTACTTTCCGATCTTGAAACCATCATACACGCCTCTTAGCCCGATCTGATACATATAATAGTCCTGTCGAAAATGTATTGAATTTCCGGCGAGCGCCTGGGCGCTCGCATATCCATCAAGGCTTCTCCCTTCATCAGGATCGTATGAACCGACTTCCCATTGCACACCATCGTGCGCCATGAGCTTTAATCGCTGAAACTCGAAAGCGAAGAGAGGCCGTATTTCGAATGACGGCGGAAGCCCCAACCAGTCCGAGATATTCACATCGGCGTCTGCGCGAAAGAGGTAACTGTTTTCCGACCGCATTGCGCTCTCTGAATATGTTGTTAACATGCTGGTGTTTCCCGGGTTCAGCCAGTCCGAATCCTTGAACCGCCCGTCTACATTCTTGGCGACGCTTAAGCCTGCGCGGATCCCGGCCGACCACCTCGGACAAGTGCGGCGCAGTTCAGTTTCCAGCCACCATGTATTTAAAGGAAACTGCAGTTTACTAAGTGGATTTTGAAAAACCGCGCCTGAATTAGCGAATTGATATGAAGTATGGCTCATAAGGAAATACTGAACGCCGAGATCGAATGCCCAATTCTTCGGCTGATTCAATTTACCTTTCTGTTCCGCATAGGTATTAGCCTGGCCAATGTTTAGCGGGTAATGTCCGGCTACATCTGAAAAGATATCCTGCCATGTTGTCATTTTTATATCTGATGTTTTTTCACCGGCCCATGACATTGTTGGTGAAACAGATAACATAAGGATTAATGCTAAAAACAAAACAATAGATCTATTCATATCCCATCCTTTCTTTTTGTAAAAGTATACTCTAAGGGTAGGGTTTTGGCAAATCATCCTTATGGGTATTTTGGGACGGATCTGGGATTACGGCGAGAATCGGCCCAGAAATTTTCATTAGATTTACTAAAATGCGTAAGATGCATGCATTGTTAAGCCCAATTGATCAGACCAGGCCTTGACGCCGTCAGACCACGATTGATCGACAGGAAGAGAAGGATCCCGCCATCGATGGGTTCCGAAAGTTTGTATCCACAGATAATCTATGCCGGCGCCTATCGTTATAGTTTTTGAAATGGTCATATCAACTCCGGCTAAAAAGTAAAGGGCATTGCCTGATGTGTTTTCGTATGTCCACCTATCCCCGCGCAGTATGTGATGGTCTTCATTATGGCCGAGGGCTGGTCCCCAGTCGGCCTCTGTCTTCAATTTAATCGCTATATGCTTATTCAGGTCTAAACTGTATGCCCCTCTCATCCCGATCATATATGTATACCAGTCCTGTCTGAAGCTTATAGCGTTACCATCAAGGGACATCGCGCTTCCATCATCATAATTCCACTGCACGCCGTTATGCGCTACGGGATTGAATCGTTGAAATTGGAATGCGAATAACGGTCGTATCTCTAATGATGAAGGCAGCCTCAGCCAATCCGAGATATTAACATCTACATCTCCGCGAAAGAGGAAAGCTTTTCTTATATCACAATAGCTTCTTGAATAATTGGTTAAAATATTATCGCTGCCGGATGTAGCCCAGTCCGAATCTTCCATCCAACCGTTTGAATTGCGGTTCATGCTAAAACCCGCCTTTGCCCCAACCGACCATCGCGGGCAGGTCCGACGAAGATCAAAATTTAACCACCACGTATTTATCGGAAATTCCAGCCGGCTGAGAGGTTTTGTAAAGGCCCCGCCCGGATCACCAAATTCATACGAGGTATTACTGGCGATATAACGCTTTGCTTCTATGCCGAATTCCCAATTTTTTGGTGTGTTTAACTTATTTTTCTGCTTGATAGTATTATCAGTGGTCAAGCTGTCCGCTAAAGGGTAATGACCAATAACATCTGCAAAAATATCTCCCCAGGTTGTCTTCTGCATATCTGTTGATTTCTCTTCGGCCCACACCATGGTAGAAGAAATTGATAATATAAAGAAAAATATTAACGCTATGGCCGATTTACGCATTAGAAACACCTTCACAAACGCCGCCAATCTTACGGTCAGTATCGGATAGATATAACTTCTTCATCTTACACCTCCGTTATTGATTTAGCATATTCTCTAGTCATGCAGGGTGTCCCTTTGTGGGATGGCCCCGGTTATTCGTATCGAGTTTAGAAGCCGTATCTTACAGTCACGCTTCCGTAATGCTCATAATAATCAGCCTTGAGAAGAAAATCGTAATCCAAATCGAGCGAAATATTGTATTTTGTCTTAAAGCTAATCTTTGTGCCCATATCATATCCCGATCGCGCAGCCCTAAAACCGTTTGTACCGAATGCTGTTCCGCCACCGGCAAAAGACGCAGTTGCAGCCTGATTATCGCCGGCCCAATCATAGAGCCACTTGGCATGCAGGTCCGGCATGATGGTCCCGTATTTAAACTCTAATGGATACGCTGCTTTAGCGCCGAAACCCGTCATGGCCATGTCATAATCCTGGCTATTGACACTTAAGTTAAGCGCGTCGGCGCCGGTTTCGGTGTAACTGCCTGTATGCAGATGCATGTATTGAAATGAAACGAGAGGCGTCATGCGGAGATTCTTATAGAAAAAGCTGTAGCCGCCCTCAAAATAGCCCGAATACTGCTGGCCGTTATAATCGGCATTGGCGGTACGCTCGGTTAACGTGCCGACCGTAACTGCGCGAGAGGCTTGATAGAGATTATATATAAAAGTGAAAGTGATATCCAAATAAAGAGGATATTTATTATTTTCATAAGCACAATATAATGTTCCCGGAATGCTGTCGATATCATTCCTTCCGGAACTATCCTTTGAGCGGACAAAGGTCTGGCCATAACCGGAACCTATACCCATACGCAGCAAATCATCGCCTATATTAAGCGGGATATCCGCGCCGCCCGAAACGCCCCACGACGTCGCATTATAACCGTTACTAAACCCGCGGGGATCCTGATGAGCATAATCACCTAAGCCCTGCGCCCAAATATCTAAACCATGTAAATAATCGTCGCCTGTTGAGATACCGGTTACACCTCCCGTGCTTACATTTTCAAGATGCGTTACGGTCGAGCCCGTTATCTGGCTAAGCATGGATAGAGCCGATTGTGTCACCGCGCCGTCAACGGTAGGAGTCATGCTATTTAAAGAAGATGCGACCTGGCTCGGCGATAAATTGCCGAGCGCCGTAAGAACGCTCTGCATGTCTGCGGACGGACTGGTGATATTATCGAGAGCGGCGCCGACAGTAGCCGCATTGGAATTGGCTGCGACACCGCTGAAGCTGTTACTTCCGGAACGGTTCACGGTAAGAACAAGGTTGTTACCGGAGTTCTCGATGGAGAATGTCATGAAAGAATTACTTGAAATAATTGTAGTTGGGACGCTCCCTATACCCTTTCCTCCTGTATCTATAATTGTAAGAGTTGTGTTATTCGGAATAAAGCCTCCGACCGTAACGTTAAGAGTGCTTCCGGCATCTACCGTCGCAGCAACGCCGGACGTGATCTTGCCAAAACTGGAGGAAGAATTTGCGGTAAGTTTTAAAGTTGAACCTGCGTTTTGTTTATAGGCGCCGGTAACTGCAAGATTGGTCGTGCCGACATCCAACGTAGCATTGTTCGTAACGGCTCCTGTACCGAGAGCACTGGCGTTTCCTATTTGCAGCGTACCAGCGCTGATCGTTGTAGTACCGGTGTAGGCGTTGGCGCCGGTAAGAGTAAGTGTCCCAGTTCCAGCCTTGGTGAATCCCAATTTGTGAGTACCGTCCTGGATAATCCCGAAAAATGTGGTCGAGGCAGTATCGCCTGTCGTCAAGATCGTATCGATTGTATCACCGTTAATGACTGTGCCGCCACCTGCGAGTGAACCGATAGTCTGGGAATAGCCGTTCAAATCCAGTGTCCCTCCGGTCGCAACCGTCACGGCTGAGCCCACACCAAAGGCGTGAGTTGCCACTCCGGCTTTGAGCGTTCCGGCGTTGACTGTCGTGGCTCCTGTGTAGGTATTGGCGCCGCTCAGGGTCAGTTCAGCAGCGCCACTTTTTACTATGTTGCCTGTGCCGATGATTACTTTCGAATAGGTACCGTTAGAAGCTTGCTTAAAATCAATCGTTGAATAATTCGCAACGTCGCTTATCAGAGTATTAGTATCAGTTGTAAGAGTTCCACTGATAACAAGCGCATATAGGTTCAGCCAAGTCGGCGTCGTCACGCTTGTCGTCCCATACAACCTTAACCATACAAGGTCGTCATCAACGGTAACTATTGAATATGTGTAATAGTAAGGAGTGCTGCTAGTGCTATTGTAGTAGAGACCTGTTACATTAGGATCTGTGTATGTGCCGTCCCATAGAGTTCCTGGAGCGCCACCTGCGCCATCAATGATCGGATAGAACACCTTTGATGCGTTCCCGTCTATATTCGCACTTGCGATAGCACTAAAATGTTGGTGCCCTGCGAAATAGATTTGGCCGTTTTTATCATAAAGACTGGTCAGAAAAGCATCTCTTGCAGCCGCATAAATAGACAGGGATTCCCCGGCAACCGTATAATATGCAGGCAAATGCCCATAAGCAAACACGTGAGCGGCAGTAGAGCTGCTTAATTGAGTATTCACCCAAGTCTGATTGACTTGATTTGGATAAGTGTCTGTGTTCACATATTCATCTAAACTTAAAAACAGGGAATTGCCATTAGTGAAACTATACGTCATCCCCACTTCGCTATTGCCGCCTCCGGATGTATTTGTGGTAGGTCCATTTTGAGGCAATGTGGGGAATGCCGCCTTCCATGCTACGCCTAAAGGATCGACAACATCGTTGTCGTGATTACCACGGACGGGATAATATGGAACCCCAGCGCCGGCTTCGCCTGCTACCTTAAATCCGCCGCTTGTCGCAGCAGTTTTGAAGGTATTGAACTGGGTGGCAATGGGAGTATCATTTTCTTTTCCATGTACAAGATCGCCGAGGACTATAGCAAAGGATGCATTCCTGTTGTTTGTAATATCAGTTGCGATAGCAGTAACAGCGGTTGTATTTACTGCGGAGCCAGTCGTATTGTCACTACGGTCATCGCCAAATACGGCAAAGTTCCACGAGTCCGCCATGGTTGGTCGATTGATAAGAGAGATTACTGAAATAATTATGATCATGGAAAGCAAATTCTTCATTGCGCCACTTCTTTCATATGATTTGTATTCTGGTGTTTTGGGGCCATCCTATTTGGGGACAGCCTAGAAGCTTCTCTTATCATGCAGGGCGTCCCTTTGTGGGATGGCCCCGGTTCTTGCTTATTATGCAGGGTGTCCCCTTATGAGATGGCCTCATTACTTTCGGAAATAGGGCGCTGTCCCCTATTTTCCTATTTTGACCGAATCTCAAGGTTATCATTTATGTAAATCTTTGTCGTCGATATGAAATGTATGAAGCATTCTATGTATGATCGGAGAGAAAACTATTCCCATTACCGCAATGAATACAAGTCCGCTAAAAAGCGCGTACAGGGACGCAAAGACTTTTGCGCCGAGATTGGTCAGCAAGTTCACCGGCCCCATACCGCCTAAGATCATAGATGCGTTTAAGAGCGAATCGATCCAGCTAAAGCCGGCTAGCCAATGATATCCGGCGATTCCAACAAATAAGGAGAGTAAAATCAATAGAATAGCGGCTGCGATATACCCGACCAGCCTTTTTATGAAGACTGAAACCGACGCTATTTTTTCATGCTTATGTTCAAACATCTCATTTCTCCTTCACTAAGAATATTTGGTGCCATCCTGTTTTGGGGACAGCCTAGGATCTTCTCTTGTCATGCAGGGTGGCACTTTGTGGGATGGCCCCGCTTATGCAAGTTGGGAGTGAGCAAAAACCAAATCAATTAAATCAGCACCACTTGCTGCTCCAACTCTAAAATCCTTGCTATTAGTTTGAGATTTTGGCGAAAGGTTTTTAATAATATCCGCAATTCGAACAATGGTGATATTATTTTTAGCAATAATTTCCAATTCTTCTGAGTGTTTAACATTCCCCACAATAAGACCAAAGCTCCATTTCATTGGCCAAAGACTCCTTCTAATATTTTCTTTCTTTGGATCTAAATACTTTTTATAAATCCATTCTTTCGCCGCAGTCTCGATTTCAGACATAGGACGTTTCTTAGCATTGTGAGCGGACTTACCTAATTTACGAAGCTCTTGAGGCGCTGAACAAATATAACTTACTGGTCGAAGGGAGGCCTGAACCTCATAATGCCAACAGTCAATTCCTTTGCTTGTATATTTAACAGCAAGCAAGTCTATTTCTCCGTTTCCGATTTTTGCACCGCGGATTGTGAAATAGCCTTTTCTATTTAACCATTCTTCTACTAACTCTTCTCCTAAAAGCGACATAACAAACCTCCTTGAAAATCTGATACTTGTAAAAAATATTATGAGGATCGGATCTCATACGTATTTACGGGGACGGCTCTTTTGGTGCCAGCCCATTAGCTTATAGAGTGGTACTTTCTGGACCGGCCCCCCCTATTTTCCTATTTTTCTGGATAAGTAAAAGTTTTTATGCTTCAACGATTTTCAAAATAGCTAATAACGCACCTTTTATTTCCTTATAATATTCTTTTACTCTATAATAAGATAATTCGGAATTGCGTCCGTGACCAACTCTATTTCTATTTATGTAAATATTGCCGATTGCTGCTTTTTGAGAATCCGTAATATTTTGAACGTAGCGCTCTTGCCAAACCTCGCTAAAATCTCCTAACAAGTTTTCAATTTTCTCTGAATTAAGATTTGTAACACCCTCTACCTTCTTGGATACGTAACGCGCAACGTTCTCATGCGATTTATTCTTAGCATAATAAAATAGTATTATTCTTAGAACGGCCTCTATTAATCCAGCAACTCGCACACAAAGATATTCGGCCCAATAAGCTCTTACTTCATCATTAATGATGTCGTTTTCAAACTTAAAAAGAGCGTCTATCTTGTCTATTTCCGAAGTAACATGACTAAGCATTATGAAATCCGACTAAACGCGTCAATGGCTAAAGATAGCCTTTTTTCGACTTTTCCCTTATCAGAAGTTCCTGTTTTGCATGCTGCCAAATAATCTGGAATTTTTATTAATTTTTCGTATTCTGATTTAACTTGCGTTGCGTTATTAATAGCTCCTTTCTCTAGTCTAGTCGCTAGACCAACCATTACTGATTCAAAAACAGCGGCATTAATAGCTTTATCTAATCTAAATGCTTTCTCGCCAATACATTTATATACCACTTCCATTGCCGGAGAAAATAGTTTTTCAAGATTAGCCTTAGAATACCTTTCCATTTTTCTGTTACTTTCCATAAAAGTGTTAAGAAAAGATTTGAAAGGCGTTGTATACGTAGCCTTGTCATAATATAAAGCGAAGAATCTCAATAGCAATTCTTCGTCTTTTAGTCGTTTATTTATCTTTCCAAAAATGTTTCGCCAGTGCGTATTGTTATTGATTTCGGATAAAACGTTGTTAAAGGGCCCATGATATATACAAGCTCTTATTTCCTGTGGGTAAAGAATAGACCCGCCCGTATTTAATCGTTCGAAAACGTGATATACACTGCTCTGGTCATCCTTTGGGGTGTCTTGTTTTAATACCGTGGCATGAATAACAGAGTTTTGTAATTGTCGCTTATCTATGTCTTCGAGTTCTTTATACAATCGTCCTTTGTATTCATCTTGTACTTCAGTAAGTCGAAATTCTTTTCCACGAAAAACGCCTTCAAAAAAGAACTGCAATGTTTTTAATCTCTGCTGACCATCGATGACTAAGAGTTTGCCCGTTTCTTGTTCTTTTGAAAGAAAAACGCCGGGAACGGGAAGACCCAAAAGAAGGGATTCTATAAACCTAGATGCTTGTCTAAGTGTCCATACATATTCTCTTTGAAATTCGGGAATTATAACATCTTTGGCCTGCAATCTTTTAACCAATCCATCAACTGGATAATCTGCCCCATAAGAACTAATTGCATATTTTATGGGAACATTTTCGTTTGAAGTTTCATCATCCACGGCAGTAACTGCTTCGAGGTCTTCCTTTAATTGCTCTATATCCTCATTGAGCTTTGCCATCGTTCCTCCTATCTTTCTTATGCGACTTAGTAATAAGACTCATTAATAGATACTGTGCTATCTTTTCTAATGATAGCACTAATTTTCAGCCCCGAGTATATTTTTGATATCCTCAAAACTGGGAGTCATAGGAGTTCTTATGCCACGCTCATCGTAATCAATAAGAAAATCACCCTGTCCCGCAATAATATATGCTTTGGTTTGCATAAATTCTTTCCCATCTAGTTTTCTGCAATATTTAATTCTTATCCGGGCAATTCGCATTTCTACCCCTTTGTGTTCGCGGTAAAGCTCCTTCATATTTTTAATTATTAATTTACAATTAATCGTAATATCTTCCCTATTATTCGGTTTTAATTGTGGGATAACCAAATTTGGTTTAGTTATAAACGCCCCTACACTTACTAAGTTAATTGAACCATTTTCTTGTGCCATAGTGACAAAGTAATCCTCATAAATACGAATATCGTATAGTTCTGCCATACTGATATTTTTAACGGATATTTTGAATTCACCGATGGATCCTTTCACAGTGTCTGAAGGCTCGATTAAAATTATAGGATTTCCAGAAAGGACTAATTGATTTCTGGCTATTTCGGATTGCGTGCAGGAAACTAACAAAGCCATGAGCGAGAGGGCTATGGCAGCAACGGTTTCAAAAAAGATTTTATTTTTTTCTAACCAATCTCTTGTTTTCATTTTATCCTTTAAAGATACTAGGGGATAGGCTTAACCCCTCCCTTAAGACTGTGCCGTTTTTGTGCCGTCTATTCCATGAAATAAAAAAGCTGCCTTTAGGGGCAGCTGAGAAACTCGGATATCTAATTATGGGTTCTGCACATATGTCAAACTCCAGCGGGGACGAGGGGAGTCGAACGTCGCTTCGGCTCCTTAAGTAACTGCCTAATAACCAGTTAAAGAATATGCTACTCTTGGAATTAGGATTAGTCAAGAGGATTTGACGACGGGGGTCGGCTACTTCGGCTCGCAGAGCTCGCCTGCGTAGCCAGCTCGCTCGCTGTCGCGCATAGCGCTTTTCCTCCTATTCGTCGGCGCTCGCGAGCTTCGACCCCCTATATCCCCGCCACCAATAAAAATGCCCTACAGTTATTTTGTAAGGCATTTCCTAAAGTGGCGGGGACGACGGGGGTCGAACCCGCGACCTTCAGATCGACAATCTGACGTTCTAACCAACTGAACTACGTCCCCGGTAAATTTGCCAGCGGTATTATATAATTATTCTGCCACGCATGGCAAGATTTTTATTCTTTGTGCAGGAGTTTGGAAAGAGCCCCAAAATGCTTCGTCAGCCATGAGAGGGTCGCCAGCTGCCGCTTCATCTCGCGTATAGGTCTTGCGGGAAATCCCCAGACCACTTCGCCTTCCCTGATATCCCCGATGACGGAGGTTCCTCCGCCTACAATCGCGTTAGACCCTATCGTAAGGTTATCGGCTATGCCGACTTTTCCGGCGATGGTGACGTTATCGCCGATCACGGTCGACCCGGAAACGCCGCTATGGCCGGCTATTATCGTATTCTTGCCTATCCTGACGTTATGCGCTATCTGGCACAGGTTATCTATCTTAGTGCCGGCGCCTATGACGGTATCATTCATGGATCCCCTGTCGATGGTGGTATTGGCGCCTATCTCTACGTCATCTCCTATAATAACCTTCCCGGCTTGAGGAAATTTATATATCTTATCTTTCTCTCTAACGTATCCGAAACCATCGGCGCCTACCACCACTCCGCTGTGAAGTATGACATTGCGCCCCAGCACCATACCTTCATATAATGTTACATTCGGATAGACCCGGCAGGATGGCCCCAGCCGGCAATTCTTCTTAATTGCGGAATTGGACTCGATTATAGCGTTATCGCCTATCTCGACCCCGTCCTCTATCGAAACATGGGGCCCGATCCAGACGTTCTTCCCGAGCCGCGCGGACTTCTCCACTGTAGCCGTAGGATGCCGAAACTCTCCCCTCCGCTCAGGGGTATTGAGGGTATTATATATGATCAGGAACGAAAGTTTCGGATTATCGACCTTTATCAGGGGCTTTGTGGAGCTTCTGACGGTTTTAGCGGTCAAAACACATGAAGCGTTCGAGCGCTCGGCATATGAGAGCTTCTCTTCGTCTGTAGCGAATGTGAGCTCGCCCGCCTTGGCAGATTCTATTCCGCCCAGACCTTTTATATCAATATTGCCATCGCCTTCGACAACGCCGCCGATTAGGCGCGCCAGTTCTGATATCTTCATGAACGATATTATAACATAAAACTTATGAAAAAGTAAACTTTCGGGTATTTTAAGAAATGTCTGGACAAATAGCAACTGCTGTGGTACGATGAGGCTCGACATGGAGATTAGAATCTGTAACCGCAAGGTAGAAAGATCACTAACCTAGCGGTTTTTTTGTTTTTATATGGTCTGAAAACCACAACAAAAAGGTAAAATTCAATATGGCATGGCATTTTGACGCTTCAAGCATCGAACCGCAGCAACCGCAACAACCTCAACAGCCTCAGCAGGCGGGCGGATCGTTTTACGGTTTAGGCATAGCTCCAAAGATACTCGAAACATTGAGCAAGCTTTCGTTCACCGTTCCTACGCCGATACAGCACAAGGCTATCCCTCAGGCTATCGAGGGCAAAGATATGATAGGCATAGCCCAGACAGGAACCGGCAAGACGCTCGCTTTCGCGATCCCCGTGATACAGAGGCTCGCGCAAGGCAAGGGCAGATGCCTCGTTCTCGCGCCGACACGCGAACTCGCGATACAGATAGATGAGACATTCCGCAAGATCGCTCCCATATTCGGCATAAAGACCGCCGTCCTGATAGGGGGAGCGGCTATGGGGCTGCAGATACAGGCTCTGAGAAAGAACCCGCGCATTCTCATCGCCACACCCGGAAGACTGGTCGATCACATGGAACGGCACACTATAATGATGGCCGATGTGAATATACTGGTGCTCGATGAGGCCGACCGCATGCTCGACATGGGATTTCTGCCATCGATCGAACAGATAATAAAAGCGATACCGCGCAACAGGCAGACGCTGCTCTTCTCGGCGACCATACCGGCCGAGATCATGAAGATCGCCACGGCGCACATGAAACTGCCCGTAAGCGTGGAGGTCGCTCCCTCAGGAACTACCGTAGAACTCGTTACTCAGGAATTATTCATCGTAAAGAAGGAATCGAAGAGGCATCTTCTCGAAAAGATCCTCGCCCAGTATCATGGTTCGGTCCTCTTATTCACCAGGACAAGGATCGGAGCTAAGAAGACGACCCGCCTTATCAGGGATATGGGCCATAAAGCCGCCGAGATACATTCGGATCGTACGCTCGGACAGCGCAAGGAAGCGCTAGAGGGTTTTAAGAACGGCAGATACAGGATACTCGTAGCGACCGATATCGCAGCCCGCGGAATAGATGTGGCGGGCATAGAGGTGGTCATTAACTTTGACCTTCCGGAAGAGTCGGAGAATTATGTTCATCGCATAGGCCGCACCGCGAGAGCCGGACTGGAAGGCCGCGCGATATCATTCGCCACGCCGGATCAGGGCCCGGACGTAAAGAATATAGAAAGACTCATTAAGGCTGCAATTCCTATATCGGAACATCCAGAGCTTCCGAAAGAGACATTCGTTCAAGGTTCAAGCCATGGCTCATCAGGATATAGGCCGAGATACGGTGGTGGCGGTAACCGTGGCGGCGGATTCGGTGGCAGGGGGTCCGGCGGTGGCAGTAGTTATGGCAAGCCGCGCGGTTTCGGCGGAGGCCAGCCGAGGCACTCATATAATAAGAGCAGTAATCGCGAACATAGCAGCGGCGGAAGTAGTAGTGGAAGCAGCTATGGCGAAAAACGCGCATACGCTCCGAGGCCGGAATACGGCCCAAGGCGCGAGGGCAGCCAACACGCTAGCCCAAACACCGGCGAGAAACACAGCCACGGCCAGGTACCTTACAGCAAACCTCACAGCAACATTCCGTTCGCTAAGTTTAGGCGCCCTAAGATATAATATCGAGTTTTGCTTTTCTGGAGAGGCCCTTAATTCGGGCCTCTTCTTTTCTTGCGGAAGATTCATCCTTCAGAGATCTTTTATATGCCAGTTTCACGGGAAGCCTGGATCTCGTATACTTCGAGGCCTTGCCTTCATTGTGGCATTTAAAGCGCTTCCCGAGATCCGTCGTTATCCCGGTATACAGAGATCCGTCGGAACATTTGAGTATATATAGGGTCCAGTTGCTCATAATAGATGAAGGATGGTGGGCAAGACAGGACTCGGCTACTTCGGTTCGCAGAGCTCACCTGCGTAGCCAGCTTGCTCGCTGCCGGTCGGAGACCTTTTCCTCCTATTCGTCGGCGCTCGCAAGCTTCAAGTCCCTACGCTAAACCTTAAAACACAGAGGTAGATTGACTTATTATGGTGGGCAAGACAGGACTCGAACCTGTAACCACTCGGATGTAAACCGAGTGCTCCGCCATTGAGCTACTTGCCCACAAAATTATTTTTCTTATTTCCTGGAACCGGGCTTTACCGCCGGGCTTCCTGCTTTACAGAGCGGACACGCTTCCGGCTCATATGTCTCTACCTTGATCTTCGCGAGAGACTCAAACCTGACTCCGTAGTCGGGAGCTGCATCGCTCCTGTCTATTATGCTCGTCACGGCCACTACTGCACCGCCATGTGCCCTTACGACATCCATCACCTCTTTAGTGGACAGGCCTGTCGTCACAACATCTTCCGCTATAAGGACCTTCTCTCCGGAAGCTATCGAGAAGCCGCGACGCAAGGTCATCTTACCCCCATCCCGCTCTGTGAATATTCCGCGTACACCGAGCGCCCTGGCGACTTCATACGCAAATGTCATTCCGCCGAGTGCCGGCCCTACTACAAGGTCGATTTTGGTGCCGGCGAATTTCTCGGCCAGCTCCTTCGCGAGCTTTTCGGCTATATCCGGATATTGGAGCACGAGAGCGCATTGCAGGTATTTTTCGCTATGCCGGCCGCTGGAAAGTTTAAAATGCCCGCTCAGAAGAGCATTGTTTTTTTCGAATAGCCCAATTACCTCTTTGTCGGTCACAGATCCATCTCTTTCAATATTTTTCTTGCCGCTTCCCGCGGGTCTTTGGCCTCCGTCACAGGGCGGCCGACTACGATAAAGCTGGCACCATCCCTAATCGCCTGAGCAGGCGTCGCGATCCTCTTTTGGTCGCCTGCCGCGGCCCATTCAGGCCGCACCCCGGGAGTGACTATCAGAAAATCCTTGCCGAGGCCTTCTCGCAATAACTTGATCTCGGACGGTGAGGCGACAACACCATCGAGTCCTGCCTCTTTTGCCAGCTTCGCCAGCCTCAAGACCGCGGCGTCCATAGTATCATTTATACCCGCTTTCTTCAAGGCCGTTTCATCCATGCTTGTAAGGATAGTGACGGCGATGACCTTCGGCCTTGTTATCTTTAATCTATCGGCCTCCTGCCTGACAGCCGACGCGGCCTTCTTCATCATTTCATATCCGCCAAGCGCATGAAGATTTAACATGAAGACGCCCAGCTTGGTTACGCTTACCGCAGACTTTGATACGGTATTGGGTATATCATGATACTTCAGGTCCAGGAATATCCGACAGCTCTTTCGACTTACGTCTCCGACGATTGACGGGCCGCATGATGAAAAGAGCTCAAGGCCGATCTTGAAAAACTTTACATCGCTCTTTAACATATCGACGAGCGACAACGCTTTCTCTTTCGTATCCACGTCAAGCGCTATTATCAGCTTCTCTTTCGGATCCATAAGTTATCCTAGTTTTACCGCTCCGATTAATTTACTAACGCTGTTTATATTCTTTTTCTTTAAATATTCTTCCAGGCCCTTGATTATTTCCACCGGTGCCCTGGGGTTAACGAAATTAGCTGTCCCAACCTGGATAGCGCTCGCCCCGCAGAGCATAAATTCCACGGCATCCCTATAATCCATTATACCGCCGATGCCGATGATCGGGATGTCGATAGCTTTGCTCGCCTCCCAGACGGCCCTTAATGACAGTGGTTTTACCGCCGGTCCGCTCAATCCGCCTGTGACATTGCCGAGCATCGGCTTCTTCGTATTAATATCCACCGCCATGCCTATGAATGTGTTGGTGAGCGCGATGGCGTCGGAACCTCCCGCCTCGGCCGCCTTCGCGAAGACCTTAATATCCGTAACATTGGGAGAGAGCTTCGTTATTATCGTGAGCCCTGTCGAGCGCTTTACGGCTTTCACGACTTCATAGACCGCTTTCTCATTATGCGCGATAAGGTCTTCTCCTGAACCATAGCTGATATTGGGGCATGAGAGGTTAAGTTCGAGCGCATTCACTCGTTCGCATCTGGAAAGGCGCCTGGCAAGCTCTTTAAACTCATTCTTGCCGCTACCTGCGATGCTTGCTATCACATGCGTCTTGGCGCCGCGTAATTTAGGCAATTTGTTATTGATAAAATCCTCGACGCCCTTATTCTCAAGGCCTATCGAGTTAAGCATGCCGGACGCTGTCTCACATACGCGCGGCGACGGGTTACCCGTGCGCTCTTCGAGAGTAATAGTCTTAAGCACGATCGCGCCGAGCTTATTGATATCGTAGAGCTCCCCGTATTCGGCGCCCCATGTGCCGGAGGCCACCATCACCGGGTTTTTCAGTTTCAGCTTCCCTATCTTAACTCCTAGATTCATTTTCACCAGGCGAGATCCTCCGTGTTAAAAACCGGGCCGTCCTTACAGACCATCTTGTAGCCGCCCGTCTTCATCTTTACGGGACAGCCCAGGCAAACTCCTACTCCACATGCCATGCGCTCTTCGAGCGAGACCTGGCACGGGATGCCGCGCTTTAGCGTAATCGCCCTTACGGCCCTCAGCATCTCCATCGGGCCGCAAGCGTAGACCATCACGCGCCTGAATTGGGGCAAATAGGTCTCAGGCTTACAGGTTGCAAGTAAATTAATGAGAAGCTCCGTCGCAAAGCCCTTATAGCCCCTTGACCCGTCATCCGTGGAAATCTTGACGCTGCATCCCAGAGACTTGAACTCTTCTTTGCACATTATATGCGATCTCGTCCTGGCGCCGATCATGACATGCACTTTTTTATTCTGTCTTGCGCGTAAGTTCTCCGCGAGCGCCGTAAGAGGCGCCACGCCGATCCCTCCCGCTACCAGTATATTGATATCAGACGCGAGATCCGTATCGAAACCGTTCCCCAGAGGCCCGATCATATCCAGTTTTTCGCCGGCTTTTTTTTCGGAGAGAAGCGCAGTACCCTTCCCCACCACCTCATACAGCATCTCGATACCGTCGGGCCATATCCTATGCACGCCGAGCGGCCTGCGAAGAAGCGTTTCCGCGCCGCTCGAGCATCTTACTTCAACGAACTGCCCGGCCCGCGTGATTTTTGCCAGATAGTTTTCACCGAGCTTCATTCTATAAAAGCCGCTGCCGACTTTTTTATTCGATAATATCTCCGCTTTTAACTGTCTCATCTGTCCGCCTTGATCGACTTTCCTTCCATCACAGGTTCGCCTCTGACAAAAACGTCCGTGACTTTTCCTTTAAGCCGCCAGCCCACAAAAGGCGAGTTCTTCGATTTCGATTCTATGGAGCCTTTGGCATACGTGTATTCTTCCGCAGGATCTATTATTACGATATCCGCCGGAGCGCCCTCTTTCAGGCCGAGGGCCTCGACGCCCAGGATCTTCGCGGGGTTAATGGACATCTTCTCGATAAGTTCGTCCCATGATAGAATTTTTTTCTCGACCAGTTCCGTCACAGCCAGGCCGAGCGCAGTCTCGAGGCCTATTATCCCGAATGGAGCAAAATCGAATTCAACGTCCTTCTCCGAGTCTGTATGAGGCGCATGATCCGTAGCTATGGCGTCTATCGTGCCTTCGGAGAGCCCCTTCTTTATGGCTTCGACGTCTTCTTTCGTCCGAAGAGGCGGGTTCATCTTTGTATTTGTATCATACGTCACGCAGCACTCTTCCGTAAGCGTGAAGTAGTGAGGCGCTGTCTCTGCCGTCACCTTCACCCCCCGCTTCTTCGCTTTCCTTATTATCTCCACAGATTCGCCGCAGCTCACATGCGCTATATGGATCCGCGCGGCCGCTCGTTCAGCCAGCTCTATATCACGCTTTATCATCTCGTATTCCGCGGCTTTAGCTATTCCTTTGAGCCCCATCTTCGTAGAGATAAAACCTTTGTTGACCACGCCGAGAGCCGATAACGCAGGATCCTCACAGTGGTCCATTACGAGCATGCCGTTTATTTTTGTCTCTTTAAACGCATCCCGCATAAGGTCCCTATCCTCTACCGATGAACCGTCGTCGGAAAGGGCTATAACGCCTGCCCTTTTCATACCGGCAAGATCGGCAAGCTCTTTACCCAGACGCGAAAGCGTTATGGCTCCGACTATCAGGACATTACATAAAGCGTCCTTCTTAATAATATCTTTGACGAGTTTTACGGTCTTGGGATTGTCTATGGCGGGCTCCGTGTTCGGCATACAGCAGATAGTGGTAAATCCGCCGCGCACGGCGGCTCGGGTGCCGCTGGCGATAGTTTCCTTATCTTCCCTGCCCGGCTCCCTCAGATGCGTATGCATATCGATAAAGCCCGGGGCGACTATCTTGCCTTTAGCGTCTATAACCTTGCCGCACTTCTCATTTAAGCGCGGGCCGATCTTTTCGATCTTATCACCGGAGACCAGTATATCAAATTCTCCATCGATCTTATTAGCGGGATCTATCACCCTGCCGTTCTTAATGAGATATTTCACTACTTTAAGCCTCCGGGTTTATCCTTGGCGGCTGAGACAAGATAGAGGACCGCCATCCTGACCGCTATCCCGTTGGTCACCTGCTCTAATATGACCGAGTTTTTACCATCAGCCACTTCGCTCGACATCTCCACACCTCTATTGATGGGCCCTGGATGCATAACCACTATATCTTTCTTGCATTTGGCGAGCCTCTCTGTGGTGATACCGTAATTCTTTAAATATTCGAGTTTTGACGGAAAGGCCACGGCCGCATCTCTCTCAAACTGCATCCTGAGCACATTTATAGCGTCCGCCCCTTCTAATGCTTCATCGAGGTTCGTCGTGGTCTTAACGCCCATTTTCTCTATACCTTCGGGGATCAGCATCTCCGGCGCGCAGACGGTGACTTTGGCGCCTAATTTGGTCAGCCCCCAGATATTCGAACGCGCGACTCTGGAGTGCGCTATATCGCCTATTATGCTGACCCGTAAGCCCTCTATTTTACCGAGTTTCTCTTTTAACGTAAAAATGTCCAGGAGCGCCTGAGTCGGGTGTTCGTGCCATCCGTCACCCGCGTTCACGATGCTGGAGGAGACCGAACGCGCCAGTATCTGCGGGGCGCCGCTGCAGTTATGGCGCACCACTATTATATCTATCTTGAGGGCCTCTATATTCTTTCCGGTGTCCATCAGCGTCTCGCCCTTCTTCACGCTGGACGATTCCACTGCTATATTTAAAACATCCGCCGACAGCCTCTTTGCCGCTAGCTCAAACGAAGCGCGGGTCCTCGTCGACGGTTCGTAGAACAGGTTCACGACCGTTTTGCCCCGAAGCGCGGGCACTTTTTTTATCTGCCTGGTCGTCACTTCTTTAAAGCTTCCGGCGGTATATAAAATGAACTTTATCTCTTCAGCTGAAAGATATTCGAGCCCCAGCAGGTCCTTTTTGGTCCAGACAAACTTATTATTCATAGAACAACCTCATCTTTAGGACGTCTTCTGACAAAGCACAACCTCATCTTTGCCGTCTGTCTCCGCAAGCCTTACCTCGACAAGCTCATCGGCGGATGTCGGCACATTCTTGCCTACATAATCGGCTTTTATCGGAAGCTCCCTATGCCCCCTATCTACGAGCACGGCGAGCTGTATACAGCCCGGGCGGCCGAAATCTATCAGAGCGTCAAGGGCGCACCTTATCGTACGGCCGGTGAAGAGAACGTCGTCGACCAGGACTATATTCCTGCCCTCTATGGTAAAATCTATTTCCGTGGCATGGACAACCGGCTGTTCCGCTACCTGCGTAAGGTCGTCCCTGTAAAGAGTTATATCGAGCGCTCCGACGGGCGGGTTCTTCTTTGTGATACGCCCTATTTTTAATGCAAGGCGCTGGGCCAGGTGTGCTCCGCGGTTTTTTATTCCTATCACCGCTATATCGTCCAGATCCTCGAAATGCTCGATGATTTCGTGGGCTATGCGCTCGAGCGCTTTATCGATCGCCTCTTTATCCATTACTTTGGATTTCTCTTTCACAGCCATATCTCCCTTCCCCGGGCATAAAAAATCCCACTTACCTTAAACAGATAAATGGGCAGTCTCATCTTATTCTTCTCCTTTTCCGGCCTCTCAAGGACCGATCTTTAAAAGGTTTTGATCTGAACCGGACTCTATTATACCATATCTCACGCCGGTGTCAACTTTTATTTTCCAGACGCTTCTATGATGAGTTTCGCGAATTTTGGCGCAGCCACCTGCACCGAATACCTCTCCTCCACCCTTTTACGCCCGGCAAGTCCCAGTCGGCCTCTTAATGCCTTATCATCTCTTAACGTTGTAAGGGCGCGAACCCATTCGTCGTTACTAGACGCCAGAATGCCGGTCGCGCCATCCTCAACGATCTCCCTGTTTACGCCTACAGGGGACACGACTACGGGAAGAGCGCACGCCATGTACTGAATGGTCTTGAGCCCGCATTTGCCCTTCTCCCATAATCCGTCGTAAAGCGGCATTATCCCCGCATCGCACGACTCAAGGTCCCGCACCTCGGTTTCTTCGCTCCATGGCCTAACCTCAGCCGGGAGGCCTTCAAGCTTCACAGGGCCTGAGCCGATTAAAACCACTTTGCCTCTACCTCCCTCGCATACTCTGGCAAGCGCCGGAGCGATATCGGTTAAATACTTCGCTGTGGACGGCGATCCTATCCAGCCGATCGTGAATATCGGGTTCTCTTTGCGCGGGGAGATAAGCGGATATCTTTTTATATCCACTGCCGTGGGCAGTATCTCGACATGGGGAGCCCCTGCTTTTTTCGCGGCATAGTCAGCCAAATATTGGTTACCGGCAATGACAAGGTTCGCGTTACGCATCACCACGTCTATCTTATTGCCCAGGAGCGCTCTCACCCATGGCTTCGGGCTCTGGCTGTACCTGTAAAATACCGCGTCATCGTAATTGACGATATAGGGGATCTTTAATGCCTTCAGGGCCGTTTCCAGGACCGGCGGGAAATAAGGCAAAATCTCATATTCTATCACCACTATATCATATTTACGGACGCCCAGGAACGCTTTCACCCTGCGGAAAAACGCTCTAGTATAATCACCGGGCGTTCCTCTTTTAATAGCGTAGAGGTTTTTTAAATACGACGCGTCCGTAAGCGATGAGAAGGTGCACCGTACGCCTTCGGCCTCCAGATAAGGGAAGTATTGCAGAAACCTGTATCTGGTGCTGGCGCCTTCGCGCGAATATTTCGTTAAAAATAGCGCTTTTATATTTCTCTTTGTCGTCGCCATTTAAATTATCACTATAAATTCGCCCCGGGGCGAAGCGGATTTAAAATGCCCGAGCGCGTCCGTCACCTTTTCTCGCCTGAGCTCCTCGAATTTCTTGGTCAATTCCCTCGCTACGACAATCTCGATGTCGCCGTACACCTCAAGTATATCCGCCAGTAATTTAAGTATCCTGTGAGGCGACTCGTAGAGCACCGCGGTCCTCTCTTCGCTTTTAAGCTTCTTCAACTGGTTTTTTCTCTTTATGGGTTTATTAGACAGGAATCCCTCGAATGTGAATTTATCGGTGGGTTTGCCCGATACGACGAGAGCCGTCAAGAGGCCCGACGCACCCGGTATCGGTACGACCGGTATCTTGTTATCTATGCACATCCGGATCACCCTGTATCCGGGATCTGAAATACCGGGGGTGCCGGCGTCGGAGACAAGGGCGACCGACTTCCCTTCCTGTAAAATCTTTAAGAGATATTCTGTCTTCTGGATCTTATTGTATTCGAAGTAGCTGGTCATCCCGGTGGCTATCTGATAGTGGCCCAGCAGTATCCTGGTGTGGCGAGTGTCCTCCGCGGCTATAAGATCCACGGATTTTAATGTCTCGATCCCGCGAAGTGTCATGTCGGCCAGATTACCAATGGGGGTGGAGACTATGTAGAGAGTCCCGGGCATAACCGCTATTCTACCGTTACGGATTTGGCGAGATTTCTGGGTTGATCGATATCATACCCGAATTCAAACGCCACATAGTAGGCCAAAAGCTGAAGCGGGATCACCGCCAGAAGCGGCGAGAAGAGCTCTTCTACCGATGGTATTTCGATAGTGTAGTTCACATTATGGTGCATTATCTCTTTGTCGCCTTCGGTAACCATAGCTATCACTATGCCGCCGCGCGTCTTTATCTCCTGTATATTCGAAAGCATCTTATCGTAGGTCTTTGACTTTACCGCGATACAGACGACCCACGGGTTCTCGTCGATAAGCGCTATCGGCCCGTGTTTCATTTCACCGGCAGGATACCCTTCGGCGCTGATATAAGATATCTCTTTCAGTTTCAGCGCGCCCTCAAGCGCGTTTGGATAATTTATATTGCGCGCCATATATAAGAAATACGATTTATTGTGTTTCGAGTGGTAATATTTTTTAAACTCCTGGGCATACGCCGCCAGTATATTATAATCGGACCTGTATTCGTCCAGGAGCCCGTTCATCAGCGCGGCGCATTTTTTAAATTCTTTGATAAGCGTCCTTAACCCGGGTGGAGAGATCGTCCTTTTGATACACGCGAGATACAGCGTGATCAGATAGAATATCGCAAGCTGCGCGGTATAGGCCTTGGTAGACGCCACCGCTATCTCGGGGCCAGCATGCGTATATATGACGCCGTGAGCTTCTCGAGCGATCGAACTGCCCAGCACGTTACAGATCGCGAGCACCTTACATCCCTTCTTCCTGGCTTCTCTGAGGGCCGCAAGGCTATCCGCCGTTTCGCCCGACTGCGATACTATGATGACGAGCGTATCTTTATCCACCACCGGGCTCCGGTAGCGGAACTCGCTTGAAGTATCGACGAGGCAGGGGACCTTCACATACTCCTCTATCATATATTTGCCGGTAAGCCCGGCATGATAGGCGGTGCCGCACGCCACTATCGCTATATTCTTAAAACGTTTAAAATCCGCTTCTTTTATCTTAAGCTCGTCGAATTCGACTCTGCCGTCCTTTATCCTTTCATCTATGATCTTTTCTACTACATCTCCCTGTTCGAATATCTCCTTCAGCATAAAGTGTTTATAGCCGGCCTTTTCCGCCTGGCTTATATCCCATTTTATTCTGGAAGGTTTCTTTTGTACAATACGGCCCGCCGTATCTTTCACGGTCACGGACTCCTTCGTGATCGTCACTATATCGTAATTATCGAGATATATGACATCATGCGTGTAGTCCAGGATAGCCGGCACATCGCTTGCGAGGAAATTTTCGTCTTTGCCGACCCCGACTATGAGAGGCGAATCGAGCCTGGCCCCTACCACTTTCCACGGCTCGTCTTTATGGATCACCGCGATGGCATAAGAGCCCTTCAGCATCTTGACGGCTCTACGCACCGCTTCTTCCAGGTCATTCTTATAAAGCTCCTCCACGAGATGAGGTATTACTTCGGTATCCGTTTCCGAGACGAATTTGTGCCCTCTCTTTTTTAACTCGTTCTTAAGCTTGAGATAGTTCTCGATTATACCGTTATGCACCACCGCTATCTTTCCGGCGCAATCGCGGTGAGGGTGGGCATTGGCATCACTGGGAACGCCATGGGTGGCCCATCTGGTGTGACCTATTCCGACACTGCCTTCGATAGGGTTGCCGGAAAGTTCTGAGGCAAGAACCTTCAATTTTCCCTGCTTCTTCACTATGCTTACCTTGCCGGCGGTATTGAGTATCGCCGCGCCGGCGGAATCATAGCCTCTGTATTCAAGACGGCTCAGGCCTTTCAGAATCACATCCTGGGCCTTTTTGCTTCCCACATATCCTACTATTCCGCACATACTATCAAAAACCTCTTTTCCGATAGGCTATTTTACCACGCGCGATCGTCATTTTTACATCAAAATTTTTGTCGAATATTACGATATCGGCATCTTTCCCCCGCGCGATGGATCCTTTAAAAGCGTCAATGCCCAGGAGCCTGGCCGGATTTATCGTCGCGAAAGCCACCGCGTCTTTGAGCTGGACTCCACAGGATCGCACCGCGTTCTTTACTGCTTCTATCATCGTAAGGCGTGAGCCTGCTATGGTGCCGTCCTTTAGCCTGTATACTCCCCCGCTTATCCCGCAGCCATGCGCCTCAGCCCGCACCGAGTCGGTTATTAATATTATATTTTTGCGCTTTGCGGCAATCGCCAGACGCAATAATGCCGCCCGAACATGTATTAAATCGCATATGATCTCGATCCAGACATGTTTATCGGCCAGGCATGCGATCGCGGCGCTGTCTTCATTGCTGGAAACACGGCGCATCCCGTTAAACAAATGCGTGGCATGAGTCATGCCGGCATCTATGCCTTTGATCCCCTCTTCATAACCGGCATTTGTGTGCCCCATCGACGCTATTATACCGTTTTTCCTTAAAATCCGTATCAGCTCTCCGGCGCCTTTGAGCTCGGGCGCAAGAGTCACGATCCTTAGAAGACCCCCGCATCTTTTAATTATCCCGCGGAGTTCACGCGGAGAGGGCGGCTTTATAAATCTTTTATCTTGAGCGCCCGATTTCTCTTTGCTGATGAATGGCCCTTCGAGCCTCAAGCCCAGCGCAGAAGGGCCAAGCGCGTCGGTATCTCTAAAATGTTTGATCGAATTTACCGACCTCGCGATGTCTCCGGGCAAGCCGCATGATATGGCGGGGACTATCGCCGTGGTGCCGTATCTTATTTCGTATGGGAATATTTTCGCCGGATCGCCGTGAATATGGGAATCGATAAAGCCCGGCGAGATGAAAAAACCTTTCGCGTCGATCGTATCCGCATTATGAAATGCGGCGGCTTTGCCGAGGCGTTTTATCCTGCCGTTTTCGATAAGAAGGGTGGTATTTTTTACTATGGCGCTTTGTAAAATTATTTGTCCATTTACAATCTGCATCCTGGCTCCACGGGGGCCATCCCAAAAAGGGACACCCTGTAATAAATAAACTTAAAGGGGCGGGGGTTGAGATTGCAGGGTGTCCCTTTTTGGGATGGCCCCATCGTGTAGAATGGCGTCCCCACGGGGATTCGAACCCCGGTCGTCAGAATGAAAATCTGATGTCCTAGGCCAGACTAGACGATGGGGACGCTGAATTATTTTCTTTTGATTTTTTTAGCCTTTGGCTTTGCCGCGGGCTTCTTTCCCGGAGCCGCTTCCTTGACAGGCTCTTTTTTCGTTTCTTTCACTTCGGCTTTTTGCGGCTCAGGCGCTTTTACGCTATCTTGAGGAATAGCGGCAGGAATGGCCTCTACCACTTTCTCCGTTTCCTCTTCAGGCACTATCTTAGCCATCGACGCCACCACGTCATGAGCGTCAAGCTTCATCAGCCTGACCCCTTGAGTGGAACGGCCTGTGGTACGAACGTCTTTCACCGGGCAGCGGACCACCATTCCCTTTTCGGTGACGAGCATAAGCTCGTCTTTATCCGAAACGGTCCTTAAGCCCACGGCCTCGCCATTCCTACCCGTAACTTTAATATTTATAATACCTTTCCCGCCTCGGGTTTGCAACCTGTATTCCTTGAATAAGGTCCTCTTCCCAAATCCCAGGCCCGTGACGGTAAGGATCGTCTGGTCGGGGTCCACTATCTCCATGGCTATAACGGCGTCTTTCTTGCCCAGCCTTATTCCGCGCACGCCTTTCGCGGAGCGGCCCATATCGCGCACCTGCTCTTCCTTGAAGCGTATGGCTTTGCCTTCGCGAGTGGCGAGCAGTATCTCATTGGAGCCGTTGGTCATTTTGACGCCGATGAGCTCATCCCCTTTTTCCAACCCCATACCTATGATGCCCCCCTTGCGTGGGTTCGAATAGGCCTGAAGATCCGTTTTCTTTATCGAACCGGTCTTTGTCGCCATAACGAGAAAGTGCCCATCCTTGTATTCTCTCACGGGCACAAAGGCGCTTATCTTCTCGCCGGGGCCGATTGCCAGAAGATTTATGATCGCTTTACCTTTAGAGCTGCGCCCCGCTTCGGGTATCTCATGAACTTTAAGCCAGTGCACCACACCCTTATCGGTAAAGAAGAGCAGCGAGTCATGGGTCGAGGCCACGAATAAGTGCTCTATAAAATCCTCTTCTTTTATATCGGCCCCGGCCACGCCCCTGCCGCCGCGGTGCTGCTTGCGATAGCTGGAGATCGGAAGCCTCTTAATGTAGCCGCCGTGGCTCATCGTGATAACAACGTCTTCTTCTGTTATCAGATCCTCTATCTCGAGCTCCTCCGCCTCCGGAGCGATTTCAGTCCTTCTCTCGTCGCCGAATTTCTCCGCAAGCTCCTTAGTTTCGTCTTTGATGATCTGCAATACCAGTTTCTCGCTGTCGAGTATCGACTTATAATACTCTATCTTCTTTATAAGCTCGAGATACTCTTTGTCGATCTTTTCGCGCTCCAGATTTGTGAGACGCTGCAGTTGCATCTCCAGGATCGCCTGCGCCTGCTTGTCCGAAAGATCAAACTTTTCGATAAGGGCGGCTTTCGCGACCTGGGGATCTTTAGATTCCCTTATAAGCTTTATTATCTTATCGAGGTTCTTGAGCGCAATTTTCAAGCCTTCCAGGATATGCGCCCGGTCCTGCGCTTTCTCAAGATCGAACCGCGTCCTCCTCACAATGATATCTTTCCTGTGCTTTATGAATTCGACGAGCATGTCTTTCAGGTTCAGGACCTTGGGACGCCCGTCGACGAGAGCCAGCATAATGACGCCGAATGTCTGCTGCATCTGGGTATGCTTGTAGAGCAGGTTCAATACCACCCGCGCGATAGCCCCGCGCCTCAGCTCTATAACGATACGCATTCCGTCTTTATCGGATTCGTCTCTCAGGTCCGTGATACCGTCTATCTTTTTCTCCTGGACGAGATCGGCGATCGATTCGATGAGGTTTGATTTGTTGACCATGTACGGGATCTCTTTAATAATAATGGCCTCTTTCCCGCTCTTCATCTCCTCTATAAAGGCCTTCGCGTGTATCCTTAAGAGCCCGCGGCCCGTCAGGTAAGCGTTCCTTATACCCTCGTATCCTTTTATTATCCCGCCCGTCGGAAAGTCGGGTCCCTTTATCTTCTTCAATAGTTCCTTGGGTTCGCATGCGGGGTTCTCTATTATATGTATTATGGCATCCGCCACTTCTTTTAAATTATGCGGGGGGATATTCGTCGCCATTCCGACGGCGATACCGCTCGAGCCGTTTACCAGGAGGTTGGGCAGGCATGACGGCAGCACGGTCGGCTCCTCCAGAGACCCGTCGAAGTTTGGCGCGAAATCGACCGTGTTTTTGTCGATGTCGAGAAGCATCCAGTCCGTGATATGTTCGAGCCTGGCCTCAGTGTACCTCATCGCCGCCGCGGAATCTCCGTCGATAGATCCAAAATTTCCCTGGCCGTCGACAAGCGGGTAACGCAGGCTGAAACTCTGCGCCATGCGGACAAGTGTATCGTAGATGGAGGCGTCTCCGTGCGGATGATATTTACCGAGCACCTCTCCGACGATCCTGGCGCTCTTCTTGTGCGGCTTGTTGTGTTCGAGCCCCAACTCTCTCATAGCGTAAAGCACTCTCCTGTGCACGGGTTTCAACCCGTCGCGTATATCGGGCAGGGCCCTGCCGACTATTACGCTCATCGCGTAATTTATATACGAATCCTTCATCTCCTCTTCTATACATCTGGGCGTTACTTTTTCATTAAGCGCGTACATATCACTCCTAGTTTATTAAGCCTTCTTGTATGCTAAGTGCCGATATCCCTGATATCGGCCTTGTAATAGCTATAAATTAATTATATGTCCAATACCTTGACTTCGTGGGCGTGCTTCTCGATGAACTCTCTCCTCGGCTCGACCGCTTCACCCATCAATATCGTAAACATAGAATCGGCGGCTACGGCATCTTCCAGGGTAACCTGCAATAGAGTCCTCTTCTCCGGGTCCATCGTAGTCTCCCAGAGCTGGTGCGGGTTCATCTCTCCGAGCCCTTTATACCTCTGTATGCTCATTCCCTGCTTGCCCGTATCTATTATAAACCTTAAGATCTCCTTAAGATCGCAAAAACTGTGCTTACCATTTTCGGTCTTTATGAAATACTTGTGCTTGGCCCCCTCGCCGGCTTCATAATCCTCGATGTCCAGCCCCAGCTTTTCGATCCTCTCTATTATCTTCTCTATCTCCCTCGCCTCATAAAACTCCGTATATTTCGGGGTCTTTACCTGCAGCTCTTCCGCAGGCGGGGCTTCTTTTTCCTTTTTCTTCGACCCCTTTTCTTCCAATTGAACATACTTGGCCAATTCGTCGTCATTATACAAAAACTGGTCTTCTCCCTCCACTTTGACCATATAAAGTGGCAGTTTTTTGGTCTTCTTATGTCTAAAACTAAGGTATTTTGAGAAACTTACTCCATGTCTATCTACTGCGTTAGTTAGACTGGTAAGCTCTACCAGGGCATCCAACGCGCTTTTTAGCTGCTTATCCGTGAATTCGTTCTTATCCTTAGCCCTTACAAGCGTAGCCCCTTCCGCGCCCAATTCTAATAACAGATTATTAAGAGTATCTTCGGTCTGTATATATTCCTCTCTCTTGCCTCTCTTTATCTTATATAAGGGCGGCTGGGCGATATATATATAACCTTTTTCCAATAACGCAAGCATCTGCCTGTATACAAATGTCAATAGAAGCGTCCTTATGTGCGAACCGTCGACATCGGCATCGCACATTATTATAATCTTATGGTATCTCAGCTTTTCGAGGTTGAACTCCTCACCCACGCTTGTGCCTATCGCGGTTATTATGGTCCTTATCTCTTCGTTGTTGAGGATCTTGTCAAGTCTCGATTTTTCTACGTTCAGTATCTTGCCTTTTAACGGCAATATCGCCTGGAACCGCCTGTCGCGCCCCTGCTTGGCCGAACCTCCGGCGCTGTCTCCTTCGACCAGGTACAGCTCACATACCGCGGCATCAGTCTCCTGACAGTCCGCCAGCTTGCCCGGAAGGGCCGCCCCTTCCAGCGCGCCTTTACGCCTGGTGAGCTCGCGCGCTTTCCTGGCGGCTTCGCGCGCTCTTGAGGCCAGCACTGCCTTCTCGATTATCTTATTGGCGATGGGCGGGTTCTCCTCGATGAATGAGGTGAGCGCCTCGTTCACTATCGCCTCGACTATTCCTTCGACTTCGGAATTGCCCAGCTTCGTCTTGGTCTGCCCCTCATACTGAGGGTTCGGGACCTTCACGCTTATTACGGCGGTCAACCCTTCCCTCACGTCCTCCCCCGACATCGCCGGGTCGCTCTCTTTTAAAAGTTTACGTGACTTACAATATTGGTTTATCGTCCTGGTGAGCGCCGACTTGAAGCCGGTCAGGTGCGTCCCGCCCTCGATGGTATTGATATTATTGGCGAACGTGAATATATTTTCGCCGTATCCGTCATTATACTGTATGGCGACCTCCGCCTGGATACCGTCCTTCTCTTTTTCGAAATATATGACTTTCTTGTGCAGCACGTTCTTATTTTTATTTAGAAATTCGACGAACGAGATTATACCGCCGGAGAACTGGAACTCCTCGAATTTATCCTTTGCCCTCTCGTCTTTCAGCGTTATCTTCACGTTCTTATTGAGGAAGGCGAGCTCTCTGAGGCGGTTCGCGAGGGCGTCGAAACTGTAGACGATCCCGCCTTTATCGAATATCTCCTTGTCCGCCTTAAACGTGACGCGGGTGCCGTTCTCTTTCGTATTTCCTATGGTCTTCAGCTTCTCGGACGTTCTCCCCTTCTCAAAACCTATGTGGTATATCTTGCCTTCTCTCTTCACCTCGACATCGAGCCATTCGGAGAGCGCGTTGACGCACGAGACTCCGACGCCGTGAAGGCCCCCGGCGACTTTATATACCCTGTGGTCGAATTTGCCGCCGGCATGGAGAGTCGTCAGCACTACCTCGACCGCGGGCTTCCCCTGGGTCTTGTGGATGTCGACGGGGATGCCGCGCCCGTCGTCGATCACGGTAACGGAATTGTCCGCATGCACGATGACATCTATGGTCGTCGCGTAACCGCCCATGCATTCGTCTATGGAGTTATCGACTACCTCGTAGACGAGATGGTGGAGCCCGCGCTGGGTGGTGTCGCCGATATACATCGCCGGACGCTTCCTTACGGCGTCCACGCCTTCCAAGACCGTTATTGTGGTAGCATCGTATTTCTTTACCGCGGCGGCTTTTTCCTTGCTGCCTTGTGAATTTTTTTCTTCCGTCTTCTTCATCTTCTTCTCTTTCATTTGGTATCCTTTATATCGCCTATTCGAAACCTTAATTCTTTAATTTTTTTCCCTTTTAATTCCGCTTCCAGCATCTTCATTATCTCTTTTTTCCGTACGGTCAGCTCGTACAGCCAGCTGGAGCTTGCCACGCTCACGATAAGGCTCGCTTTCTTAAACGAGACGGGCTTCGAATGCCTGGCGGCCGCATCCCCGGCGGCTCTTCTCCAGGCGGCCTCTATCTCCTCTTCGCCGAGGCGCTCTTTACCGCTCAGCCCCTCTATAACTTTATTTATGAGCTGGCTGAAATGTTCCGCGCCTTTGTTGCCGCCCTTAGCTTGGCTGTCTGGGCATGACCACATAGACATACTCATCCGCGATCCTCACAACGCCCGGCTTCTCTGCGTCGACGAGCTCCAGGGCTATCGTCTCCTGGTCCACATTCTTCAATAAGCTTATAAGATAATCGGGGTTGAACCCGATCGACAGCTCTTTTCCTTTATACTGCGCCGTTAACTCTACGCGAGCTTCTCCCGTATGAGGGTCACTCTTCGATAAAACCATCTTGTCCTTGGCCGCATCCACCCTGACGAACATCGAGTCGGGGCTTGTGAAGAGCGCGACGCGTTTTATGGCCGCCAGAAGAGCCTGCCTGGAGACGGTTATCTTTTCTTTCGTCTCTTCAGGGATCACGCGTTCATAGTTAGGAAAGTCGCCCTCGATGAGCCTGGAGACCAGCTTCGTCACCCCGGTATCGAACATCACCTGCTTCTCCGCCACCGACATCCTCACCTCTCCGTCGTCGGCCAGGATCCTGTCGAGCTCAGCTACAGCTTTCGACGGTAATATAAATTTCCCCTCGAGCGTTTTCGGAAGCTGCATCTTTTCTTCCGTCATGGCAAGGCATCTTCCGTCGGTCGCCACGAGCCTTAAACCTGAGGGTTTCAACACAAACAATATCCCGTTCAACACGTGCCTTATCTCGTCGTGGCCCGTCGCAAAACCTGTCCTGCGGAGCATCATCTTTAACCTGGATTGTTTTAATGTTACATAATTTTTGTCTTTGAATTCGGGCGGCTTGGAAAATTCCTCTTCCGACAGCCCCATTATTTTGAAGTTGCTATTGCCACACTCTATGTTGATGATATTATTCTTCTTTACCGATATCGAAATAGCCTCGCCGTCCGGCAGCTCCTTAATTATCTCCGAAAATTTTTTCGCCGGCACCGTTATCGCCCCGATTATCGATGGTTTTACGGGGATCGTGGTTATTATCCCCACATTGAAATCCGTTGCTGTTAATATTAAGTTGTCTGTTGCGGCTTTTATCAGTATATGTGACAGTATCGGCTGTACCGCTTTCGAATCTATCACCGTCTGCACGCTCTGTATACCTTTTAACAGCACATCCTTAGGCGCGGTAAATTTCATTCCCTCTACTCCCTTCGATTATTATACTAAATTAAAAAATAGCAATAGCCGTAGTAATACCTGTGGATAAGTGTATAACGTGTTAACTATCTACACCGCAATATATTATAAAAACCCACCGCTACCCAAAACCAAAAAACTTATCAACACGCCAAACAGGATACCCAGGCTTATCCTTTAATACTTTCTATTAATCGCCCCAACAAAACCTTAAAACCGTCTTTACTCTTTAAATCACCTTCCACTTTAGTGCAGGCGTGTATTACCGTAGTATGGTCGCGCCCCCCAAACTGGTCTCCTATCTCCGGAAGTGAATAATCAGTGAGCTGCCTGGCGAGATACATCGCCACCTGACGCGGGTATGCTATTGCCTTCGAGCGCTTCTTCGCTCTCATATCGGAAAGTTTTATATCGAAATACTCGCTCACCTTCTTTTGTATAAGGTCTATGGTGATCTTCTTCTCACCCTCTATGATCATGTCCTTCAACACTTCCTTAGCGAGGTCGACGGAGACCTCTTTTCCTATAAGCTTCGAATATGCGACCACACGTATAAGCGCGCCCTCCAGCTCCCTGATATTGGTCTTAACCTTTTCCGCAAGAAAATAAAAAACATCTTCAGGCAGAGTCAATGCCGCTATTTCGGACTTCCTCTTTAATATAGCTATCCTCGTCTCAAAATCAGGCGGCTGGACATCCGTCACGAGTCCGTACAAAAACCTGGATACGAGCCGTTCCTCCAGCTTGTTTATCTCCTTCGGGGGGCGGTCGCTCGTCACGACGATCTGTTTGTGCGCGTCGTATAAAGTGTTAAAAGTATGGAAGAACTCTTCCTGCGTGGAATCTTTGCCGGCGATGAAATGCACATCGTCTATCAGAAGGATATCGACGCTGCGGTACTTCTCCCTGAACTTGATCATCGATCGGTTTTGGATGGCGCTTATCATCTGGTTGGTGAAGTCCTCGCTCGAAATGTACAGGACTTTTGTCTTTGGGCTCTTCGCGAGAACACGATCCCCTATGGCGTGCATAAGATGCGTCTTACCCAGCCCTGTGCCGCCGTATATAAAGAGAGGATTATAGGCTTTCGCCGGAGAATCGGAGACCGCCATGGCCGCGGCATGGGCAAAGCGGTTGGAAGACCCGATAACAAAACTATCGAATGTATACTTGGGGTCGAGCCCCAGTTCTCTGGCGTGGTCCGGAGCGTGTTTCGAAAACGGCCAAAAACCTTTAACTTCTTTTTTCGTCTCCTCTTTCTTTGCCGCCTCGATTTCCGTGTTGGCCGACTCGTCGGCACCGAAGATAAATTCTATCTTGATTTCCGCGCCGCAGGCTTTCCTGGCGCCGGAATTCAGGACATCCATATATCTGTTCAATAACCAGTCCTGGAAAAACTTGTTTGGCACCTCCAGGATCATTTTCTCCGACGTACACGAGGAACACTTGATAGGGCTGAACCAGATATTGAACGTCTGCTCATTATCGAGCTCTTTTCTGATAATATCCAGTGCTTTTGTCCAGACGCTGCCGGAATCGCTCATTTGTCCGCCAATCTGCAGTTATCCACAATAATATTAAGCCAGTCCCACACAAAATAACAAGTTATGCACATGTTGTGCACAATGGTTTTTAACCGTTAATACGGCACAGCATGCGCTATTATATAAAAGTATGGCCCGCATTGCAAGGAAAATTGATAAAGTGAAATTAAATGATTGACTGGGCGGGCCTTTATGATATAATCTAACAACATCAAAACAGCGAAAGAGAGGAACGTAAAATGAAATATGGCCTAAAGCCCAAATCCAATATCAAGAGAAAGAAAAAACACGGATTTAGAAAAAGAATGAAGGACCGCTGGGGCAGGGAAGTATTAAAGAGACGAAGGAGAAAAGGCCGCCATAAGCTTACCGTATGATCTCCGACGAGACTTTCAGGAAAAAAGAGCATATTTTAAAGTCGAGGGAGTTCAGGGCGGTATATAAAAAAGGCAGGTCTTTCAGAAAAAACGGTTTCATTCTGTCGATAATGCCCAACGGCTTAGCCTACAACCGTATGGGTTTTTCGATAAGTTCCGCGAATGTAAGGCGAGCCTGCATTCGCAATCGCATCCGCAGGTCTTTCCGCGAAGTTTATAGAAAAAATAAACCGATCTTCAAACCGGCCTTTGATATGGTAGTGATCGTAAGGAAGGGCCCCGAAAAGAAGTTTTTGCGTAAGGAGATCGGTTGTGTTTTTTTAGCATTGGCGAAAGAAGCCGGGATTCTGCTATGAGATATTTAAAAATCGGCGCAATTTCTATTTTGAAGTTTTATCGTAAGTATTTGTCGCCCATGAACATACAATGTTGCAGGTTCTACCCATCCTGCTCAGAATATACTATAGAAGCGATCGAAAAATACGGAATATTCTCCGGATCATTTAAGGGATTAAAAAGGATACTGCGCTGTCATCCATTTTCACAAGGCGGCTACGATCCAGTAAGGTAAGCTAAAATGGAAAAAAGGCTGATATTAGCCATAGCACTATCGGTTCTTATCGTTGTGACCTTCCAATTTCTATCGCCCAAACCAGTTACTGTGCCGCCACGCGAAGCAGCCAGTCCGGTAGCGGCAGAACCTGCCAAAGATGCCGGAATTATACAGCAAGTTACTCCTAGCGTCGAGGAAAAAGAGCTCGAAGCCGAAACCGGCACCTACATATTGACATTCAGTAATATAGGCGGCGCGATAAAGAAGATCAGGCTTAAAGACTTTAAAGCATCTAATTCAACTGAAAACTTAGATTTGGTAAAATTAACTAACCCGGCAGAATACTTGCTAAATATCAGTAGCGTAACTAATACCGATATAGATAATGCTCTTTACTCATCACAGGTCTCCGGAGAGACGGTGACTTATATTCTTAGAACGGGCGATCTTGAAATAACAAAAAGGTACACATTATATAAGTCTAAGCACGGCATAGGTTTAGACATTTTAGTAAAAAATATCTCGGGATCGTCAAAACAATTTAGTTATAGGATAATAGGAGGCGCCGGCATATCCGAAGTTAATAATCAGGATAAGAGATTTGTTGAAGTCACTGCTGATATAAACGGTAAGACACTGGGCTTTAAAAGGCCGAAGCCGGGCCAGCGTATAATTAATTTAGGGATCGTAGGCTGGTCAACTCTTAAAAATAAATATTTTTCGCTCGTGCTGAAACCATTCATATCCACCAAATCCCAATTTTATAGCGAGGGTAAAAGCGGCGCCCTGGTGATGGGGATAGATACAGATGCTGTTACTATTCAGCCAAATTCTTTCATAGATAATAAGTTTGTTCTATATGCAGGGCCAAGCAGTATACCCGCATTGAAGGAACTGAATTATGGGCTTGAGACAACGGTTAATTATGGATTCTTCGGCGGAATAAGCAAAGTAATGATAACTGTAATGGGATTTTTTCATCTTGTAACACGCAGCTGGGGATTTTCGATAATATTGCTGTCGGTGTTTTTGAATATCATTCTATTCCCCCTCACTGTAAAAAGCTTTAAGTCCATGCAGAAGATGCAAGAATTACATCCTCAAATGGAACAGCTGAAGAAGCAGTATAAGGATAGCCCGGATAAATTGAATAAGGCGATAATGGAGTTATATAAGAAATATAAGATTAACCCATTGAGCGGCTGTCTGCCAATACTGCTCCAGATGCCGATATTCATAGCTTTGTATTCAGCGCTGATGAAATCCATAGAGCTGCGTAATGCAAGTTTCTTCTGGATAAGAGATCTGTCCTCCCCGGATGCGGTCAGGCTGCCCTTTACTCTGCCCTTAATCGGCAATAGCATAAATATTCTTCCTATCATAATGGTAGCGGCCATGGTTATGCAGCAGAAGATCTCCACTAAGACGATGGGCAGTGCCGTTACGGCTGAGCAAAAAGAGCAGCAAAAGATGATGTTGATTATCATGCCGATAGTATTCGGCTTTATATTTTACAGTATGCCATCGGGGCTTGTTTTATATTGGGTTGTTAACACTTTATTAACAATAACCGAGCAGGCCTCGTTAGCTAAGAATAGTTAGCATAACCTTGACTTTTTAGCTAATATAGTGTAGACTTTTGAGAAATAGAGTATAAAAATTTCCAATAAGTTATTATTGTTCCACGTGGAAAATTAATACGAATGTCTAGAACAATCGCTATATGCAATCAAAAAGGCGGTGTCGGGAAGACGACAACTGCTATTAATCTTGCCACATTTTTAGCCTTTTCAGGCAAAAGAACCCTACTTATAGATATAGATCCCCAAGGTAATGCCACCAGCGGTCTCGGTATAAATAAGCATAATATCAAAGCAAGTGTATATGAAATGCTTATCGAAGATGCTGACCCCAGATCTATTATAATAAGCAGTGGTATAGATCATTTTTCAATTATCCCTTCCACATTGAGTTTAACCGGCGCGGAAGTAGAGCTTGTAGGTATAATGGGGCGAGAATACAAGCTGAAAAAAGCAATAGCGGCTATACTCCCCGAATATGATTTCATAATAATAGACTGTCCTCCATCGCTTGGACTTTTAACGATAAATGCGCTTGCTGCAGCAGATTCTGTCCTGATACCGGTACAATGTGAATATTATGCCTTGGAGGGCCTCAGCCAGTTAGTTAATACAATAAACCTTGTTAAGGAAAACATAAATTCTGCTTTAAATATCGAAGGTGTTCTGCTTACAATGGCAGATTTCAGGACAAATTTAACAAATGAAGTGATTAATGAAGCGAGGAATTTTTTCAAAGGCAAGGTCTATAATACTGTTATACCAAGAAATGTTAAGCTTACTGAAGCGCCTGGTTTTGGCAAACCAATAGCGCTTTATGATAAGCATTCTATTGGTGCCCAGAAATATCAGGATTTTGTAAATGAATTGTTAGGCGTTGAGAAAGAAATGAAAGATAACTTCAATAGTAGCAATAACTTGCAGAATATTAGTGAAGCGGAGGTTAAATAATGGAAAAGAGAGCATTGGGCCGGGGTTTAGATGCGCTATTGACGCCGACTGCAGTTGTATCAGCATCTTCTGCCAATCTGAAGCAGTCAGGCAATGAACAGATCCTGCATATAGATACTGCGCGGATCACAACTAATAAATATCAGCCTCGTACGGATTTTAATCAGGAAAAATTAAACGAGCTTATAAGCTCTATCAAAGAAAAAGGGGTTATCCAGCCCGTCCTGGTCAGGAAGACAGCGGATGGATATGAACTGATAGCGGGAGAGAGGCGTCTCAGGGCGGTGCGGGCGATAGGGATAGAGAAGATACCCGCTATAGTGAGGAATGTCACCGATATCGATATGGTGGAGATTTCGCTTATAGAGAATATACAGCGCGAAGAGTTAAATCCCGTAGAAGAGGCATTCGCTTTCCAGAAACTCATCACGGATTTTAATTTCACGCAGGAGAAGATCGCCACAGCGCTCGGCAAGGACCGCTCGACAATAGCTAATACTATAAGGCTATTGGGCTTGCCGAAGAAGATACAGGACTATATTTCAAAGAACATTATAACTGCCGGGCACGCTAAAGCGATCCTGTCGCTTCCGGCGGAAACAGATCAGCTGAGGGTCTGCAACCTGATAGTTAAAAAAGGCCTTTCGGTCAGAGAGACCGAATGCCTGGTTGCCCGCAGGATGAGCGGGGCTAAGCCTGCGGTGGAGATAAGGAAGGATCAGAGCATAATAGATATTGAGAGCCAGTTGCAGCAGCTATTCGGGACGCGCGTCCGCATAACCCACGGTAAAAAACGAGGAGTTATCCAGATAGAATACTATTCGACCGATGATATGAACCGCATACTGGATATGCTTAACACGAAAAAGCCTTGACGAAGACCCCTCAAATTGATTAAGATATAATAATAAACATAGAGAGGAGATTATGGCAGAACAGACGTTAGTATTGATCAAGCCCGATGGATTGAGTAAATCCCTTACGGGTAACGTGCTCACCAGGCTGTCCGAAACGAAACTCGAAATAGTCGCGTGCAGGATCGTCCAGGTATCTAAAGAGCTTGCGGAGCAGCACTACGCATTATTGAAAGACAAGCCGTTTTTCACGGACCTCATCAAATATATCATGGGGGCCTACCACAAGAAAAAAGTGATGGCGCTTGTCTACTGGGGCGATGACGCGATCGGGAAAGTAAGGAAGATCTGCGGCGCCACGAACCCGGAAGAGGCAGACCCCATATCGATAAGGGGCGCTTACGGGCGCATCACGACGAAGGGTGTTTACGAAAACGTTATCCACGCGTCGGCCAATCTCGAGGAAGCGGAGAGGGAAATAAAGCTCTGGTTTTCACCGGATGAGATAATAACGGACCTCTACCCGTCGAAAAAGGTCAAAGCGACGATCGAAAAAAGAGTCTGGGCTTAAAGGGAACAAACGATGATAAGATCGATGACAGGTTTCGGCAGGGGAGCCGTTAAAGTCAAAAACGGTAAAATCTCCGTCGAGATAAAGACGGTGAACCACAAATTTTTTGATGCGGCCATTAAACTCCCGAGCAATCTGGCTGTCTTCGAAGAGAAGATAAAGGAAGTCCTTCAGAAAAAGATCATGCGCGGCAAGGTCAGCCTTAATTTAACATGTGACGGGACATTGTTAAAGGACGAGCGTTTCGCCATAAATAAGGAAGCCGCGAGAAATTATCACGACGAACTTATTAAGCTGAAGAAGCATCTCGGCCTTTCCGGAGATATAACAATAAAAGAATTAGTGGCGTTACCCGGAGTCCTGAATTATGAGGCAGGGGAAGGGGATCTCGCGAAAGCCTGGCCAAAGGTAAAGTCCGCTATCGAGAATGCCATGCGGAACCTTGTTATAGACAGGGCCAAGGAGGGAAAGGCGCTTTCGATCGATCTTTCGACGAGAGTGAAGAAGATACTGAAGCTGCTCGCTTCGATAAGGTCAAGGGCGCACCTTAATATCGACGAATACCGTAAGAGATTTGAGACGAGGGTAAAGGCGCTGACCGGCGGGCGCGATATCGATATAGGCAGGCTCGAGATGGAAGTGGCTATATTCGCGAAGAACTGCGATATCTCAGAAGAGATCACCAGGCTTAAAAATCATCTGGAAAATTTCAGCAAGACACTATCCTCCGGCGAAGAGGTCGGGAAGAAGCTGGACTTCATAGCGCAGGAGCTTCACAGGGAAATAAATACGATAGGCTCCAAGGCGAGCGATTTCAAGATCTCAAAGAATGTCATCGAGATAAAGAGCGAGATAGAAAAGATCAGGGAACAGGCGAAGAACCTAGAGTGAGAAGATCTGCTATCCGAAGCCACAAAGCCAAAGTGTTCGTAATATCCGCGCCATCGGGGTGCGGCAAGACTACGCTCTGCGACAGGCTTCTAAGGGATGGGTTCGGGCTCGCTAATTCGATTTCGATGACGACCCGGCATCCCAGGCCCGGGGAGAGAGAAGGCATCGACTATCTCTTCGTTTCGAGAAGACGCTTCCTCGGGATGGTGACGAAGAGGGCCTTTCTGGAGCATGAAGAGAATTTCGGCAACCTCTATGGAACGCCCGCGAGATTCGTAAAGGCCAACCTCGCCAAAGGCAAACCCGTTCTCCTTAGCATAGATGTTAAGGGCGCGATGAAGATCAGGCGCTCATACCCGAAGAACAGCGTCCTGATATTTATATTACCGCCGTCGATAAAAGCATTGAAAACCCGGCTTAATCTGCGCAGATCGGAAACACCTGCGGCCGTGGAGAGAAGGCTGTCGCTGGCCAAAAAAGAGATGGCTTACAAGCGCAGATACGATTACAGGATAGTAAATGATAAGCTGGAAGACGCTTACAAAACCCTTAAAAGAATAGTGATAAAGGAATTGGAGGAGACGAAGAATGCATAAAGTTGATATAGCGCATCTTTTTAATCAAACAGGAAGCTCTTATAAGCTGGTGATACTGGCTTCCCGAAGGGCTATAGAGCTTAGCGAGGGCGCGGCAAGGCTCATAGATGCGCCGCCTAATGCCAAGGCGATGAACGTGGCCATAGAAGAGATATCACAGGGTAAAATATCCTACAAAATAAATCCAGGCAAGTGAAAAAAGATAAAAAGACCATAATTTTTGGCGTTACAGGTTCGATCGCCGCCTACAAGGCATGCGAACTGACAAGCCTGCTTAAAAAAGAGGGCTTTAATGTCAGGATACTGCTTACTAAAGAAGGAAAAGAGTTTGTAACGGCGCTCACGCTCCAGACGCTTTCAAAAAATAAAGTGATTATGGATATGTTTGAAAGCCCCGAGGAGTGGAATCCCGTCCACACATCTCTGGCTGAAGAGGCGGACCTCATATTGATAGCGCCCGCTACGGCAAACATAATAGCGAAGCTCGCCTCAGGTATATGCGATGATATATTGACATGCACTGTATTCGCTTCCGATGCCCCCGTCTTGATAGCGCCTGCCATGAACGATAAGATGTATGAGCACAGGATCGTCCAGGAGAATATAGCGAAATTGAAAAAGATAGGGTATCATTTTATAGGCCCTATAAAAGGGCATCTGGCCTGCGGATGTGAAGCCATGGGCCATATAGCAGATTTAGCCGATATTCTGGCGGAAGCGAAAAGGCTGGCGAAGTGAGCGCCATCGTCAAAAAAAGACCCTCCATACTCATAACCGCAGGGCCCACACGAGAGAAGATAGACCCTGTGCGGTTCATATCGAATTATTCCACAGGAATTTTCGGATATGAATTGGCCGGTGAAGCGGTAAGGCGGGGAGCGCGCGTCACACTTGTGAGCGGTCCGACGCATCTTAAAGCGCCGCAAGGAGTTAAGCTCATAGGCGTGGAGAGCGCCCTCGAAATGAGAAATGCGGCGCTCTCGGAGCTTAAGGGGGCGGATTACGTGATAATGGCCGCCGCAGTCTCCGATTGGAGGCCGAAAAAAGCCTCCTCGCGCAAGATCAAGCGCTCTTTAGGTAAAATTACTCTCGAACTGGTAGAGAACCCGGATATATTGAGCGAGATATGCGCTCATAAGGCTGGCAGGGTGGTGGCGGGATTCGCTCTCGAGACAGAAAACCTCGAGAAGAACGCCTTGAAGAAGCTCCTGGGTAAAAATGCCGATATAATTGTGGCAAACTCCTTAAACAGGCGTTCGCGCGTATTCGGCGATAATAGATCGGATATAGTGATAATAGACAAGCTGGGCAACAAGATCAGGGTGCGCAATCGGTACAAGAGAGAGCTGTCCCATATTATCCTTGACAAGATATTAAGTTTTAATATATAGTAAAAATTTTGGGGACTATATGAGAAGCGTCTTATTGGTACAACATACTAAGAATAAAGGGGTTACCATTATAGAGCTTGTCGCGGTAGTCTCGGTATTTTTATTAATAATAGGGGCCCTTACACCATTTGTGAATATGGCGAAGGCCAGGTCGCGCAGGTTTGGCTGCGCCAATAATCTGAGAAAGATAAGCCTGGGCCTTCACGCATATGCCGCGGACCATAATGATTCTTTTCCGGGCGCGCTGGGTGAGCTTTATCCGCGATATGTGGATGCGGAGAATGTTTTCGATTGCCCCGCGACTAAAAATATAGGCACTAAAGAAAAACCCGAATATAAATATACATTCGGGCTCACAGAGATTTCGCCGCTTAAAGAGATTATAGTGGAAGACCTCGACGGGAACCACCAGAAAAGAGGCAGGAACGTATTGAGAGTGGATGGTTCCGTCGAATGGGCGGCGGGCGCGGCACGCTAGAGGGCCTGTCCGCCAAACAACTTTACGGCGGCTTAGCCAAGTGGTAAGGCAGGGGTCTGCAAAACCCCTATTCTCCGGTTCGAATCCGGAAGCCGCCTCCAATTTTGCACCGAGTTTGCTGCGGGACATATCAATAAGTGTAGCATGGGCAGTTAGCGCAGTTGGTTAGCGCACCACGTTGACATCGTGGGGGTCAGAGGTTCGAGTCCTCTACTGCCCACCATATTAACTGTAGTTTGACAATTGTTTTATATGGTAAGCTCGGGAGGACTCGAAGCGAGTCCTCTACTGCGCAGGAAAAGTCAGCCGGGATGGCGAAATTGGCAGACGCAAGGGATTTAAAATCCCTCGGCCGCAAGGCCATGTGGGTTCGACCCCCTCTCCCGGCACCATTTTACTTTGCCAAGACAAGGAACTTATGGACTTAAATATATTAAGGCACAGCACATCGCATATTATGGCGCAGGCGGTGAAGGTATTATGGCCGGACGTTAAGCTCGGCATTGGCCCTTCGATCGCCGACGGGTTCTATTACGATTTCGATAAAGCGGAACCTTTTGAGCCCGAGGACCTGGAAAAGATCGAGGAGAAGATGCTCGAGATAATCCGGGCGGACTATAAGTTTGAACATTCGGAACTGACCAAGGAAGAAGCGGCGAAGCTATTTAAGAAAAAGGGTGAAAAGTATAAGCTCGAACTGATAAAAGAGATACCGGACGAGAAAGTCAGTATTTATAAAGACGGTAATTTTGTTGACCTCTGCCGCGGACCGCACATAGAGTCGACCGGACAAGTCAAAGCATTCAAACTATTGTCTATCGCGGGAGCTTATTGGCACGGCATAGAGACCAACCCTATGTTGCAGAGGATATATGGCACGGCTTTCGAGACAGAGGAAGCTCTCGGCAACTACCTGACCCTTATGGAAGAGGCCCGCAAGCGTGACCACAGGGTTCTCGGCAAACAGCTCGAATATTTCAGCTTTAATGAAGAGGTGGGCCCCGGGCTTGTCCTTTACCATCCCAAGGGCGCGATGCTCCGGTGCCTGATCGAGGATTATATAAGGAAAGAACATTTAAAACGCGGCTATCAGTTAGTGGTCGGCCCGCATGTGATGAAGAGCGACATATGGATACAGTCGGGGCACTTCGAATATTATAAAGAGAATATGTATACATTTAAGATAGAGGGGCAGGAGTATGCGATAAAACCGATGAATTGCCCCGGCCATATACTCGTATATAAATCCAAGACAAGGAGCTACAAGGACCTGCCGATAAAATATTTTGAGCTGGGCACGGTTTACCGGAATGAAAAATCGGGAGTGCTGCACGGCCTATTGCGCGTAAGAGGATTTACGCAGGATGACGCCCATATATTCTGCCTCAGGGAACAGGTGGAAGATGAGATAATAAAGGTGATAGATTTTGTAATAGACACGTTAAATGTCTTCGGTTTCGAGGATTTCGTGGTCGAGCTATCGACCAGGCCCGCTAAATCGATCGGGAACGACGAAGACTGGGACGCCGCGCATCACGCGCTCTCAAGCGCGTTAAAGAAAAAATACATAAGATACAGCGTTAATGAAGGCGACGGCGCTTTTTACGGCCCTAAGATAGATATAAAGTTAAAAGACGCTTTAAAGCGTGAATGGCAATGCGCGACCATACAATGTGACTTCGCGCTGCCGGAGAGATTCGATCTCAAATATATAGGCGAGGACGGAAAAGAGTACCGGCCGATAATGCTGCACCGCGTTATCCTGGGCTCTCTCGAAAGATTTACCGGAGCGCTCATTGAGCATTTTGCCGGGGCGCTGCCGCTATGGTTATCCCCGACGCAGGTGATCATAATACCGGTTTCGGAGAAAGTGATCAGCTATGCGAAGAAAGTGGAGAGGATGTTGACCGAGAACGGTTTTCGCGCGGAGCTCGACCACAGGAATGAAAGGCTCCAGAAAAAGGTCCGCGACGCGGAAGTGGAGAAGGTGCCTTATATGCTGATCGTGGGCGAAAAAGAAGCAGCCGATGAATCGCTTTCGGTGCGGTCGAAAGCTCAGGGAGAGATGGGCCGCCTTATGATAGATGAGTTTATTCAGATGATGAAGAAAGAGGTGCAGGAGAAAGTCAAATAAGAAAGGAAGGGTGATCGGGTATCGCAAGACAAGAGCTTAGAATAAATAACAGGATACGGGTAAGGGAAGTTAGGGTGGTGGGCGAGGCCGGAGAGCAGCTGGGAGTTATGGCCACGCCGGATGCGATAAGGTGCGCGGAGGAAGCCGGGCTCGACCTCGTCGAGGTAGCGCCGACTGCCGTACCTCCCGTATGCAGAATAATAGATTACTCTAAGTACAAATACGAGCAGGAGAAGAGGGAGAAGGAAGCCCGTAAGAAACAGCGCGTTATACATATCAAGGAAGTGAGGATGAGCCCGAAGATCGGCGAGCATGATTATCAGTTCAAGCTCCACAATCTGCAGGACTTTCTGAAACGCGGAGATAAGGTCAAAGTCACGATGATGTTCAAGGGCCGCGAGATGTCCCATATAGATCTCGGGCGCAAGATTCTCGACAGGCTGGCGAGCGACATATCGGCGATAGGTGAAATCGAAGAAGCCCCAAGGCTCGAGGGCCGCATCATCGGGATGGTGATAAGGGCAAAGTAAGGCTAAAATTTAATATAGATAGCGCAAGGAGAAGAGATGCCGAAACTAAAGACAAACAAGAGCGCGAAGAAGAGAATAAGGATTTCAAAAAGAGGTAAAGGAAAGCATTTCAGGGCTGGCAGGGGCCATCTCTTGATGATGAAAACGCCGAAGAGAAAAAGGCATATGGGAAGGCCCGCGGCGATCGCGGAAGGCGAGATGAAGTCGATACGCAAGATACTGCCTTACGGAGCATAGCAGTAATTACCAGGAGGAATAAGTAATGCCAAAAGTCAAACATGCTGTCGCGGCAAGACGGCGCAGGAAAAGAGTATTGAAAGCAGCCGAGGGCCAGTGGGGCGGAAGGTCACGTTTCCAGAAACGCGCCAGAGAATCTGTGGCGAAGGGAATGATGTACAGCTACAGGGACCGCAAGGCGCGGAAGAGAGACTTCAGGTCACTCTGGATAGCCAGGATCAATGCCGCCTGTAAAGAGAACGGCATATCATACTCGAGGTTCATAGCGGGCCTCAATAAGATAAAGGTCCTTCTCGATAGGAAGGTTCTTGCGGACATTGCCGTTACCGATAAGAAGGTATTCGCGAAATTGGTAGAAGCCGTTAAGATTTAGCCATGAAAGATCGAATAAGGCTGATCTCAGAAGAGGCGCTGAAAGAAATCGGCGCCTGCCAGGCCGGTAAAGATGCCGTTGAAAGCTTAAGGGTGAAGTACCTTGGGCGAAAAGGCATAATAACGGAGCTCTTTAAGCAGATGGGCTCTGTTTCGGCCGAAGAGAGGCCTGAGGTCGGCAGGCTCATAAATGTTCTGAAAGAAGATGTTACGAGGTCGCTCGACGAGAAGGCTGCGCTTACCTCAGGCGCTGAAGAAGCGGGAGAATCTATAGATGTGACGCTTCCGGGCGCTTCCCGGCGCATCGGCAGCATCCATCCTATAACTAAAACGATAAACGAGATAAACGCCCTCTTCATCTCTCTCGGTTTCAGGGTGGTCGAGGGGCCGGAGATCGAGACTGAACATTATAACTTCGAAACGCTTAATATTCCGCTTGAGCATCCTTCACGGGACGCCTTTGATACATTCTACGTCTCTTTCGAGAAGAAGACGCTTTTAAGGAGCCACACCTCTCCGGTCCAGACGCGTTTCATGGAGAAGAATAAGCCCCCTTTCGCTATAATTGTCCCCGGACGCGTATTCAGGCCCGATGCTACTGACGCGTCCCATTCATTTATGTTCCACCAGGTGGAAGGGCTCGTCGTAGGGGACGATATTAAGTTCTCGGACCTGAAGGGCACCCTGACAACATTTGCGCGCCAGATGTTCGGCCCCGAAGCGCGTATGCGATTCCGCCCGAGCTTCTTCCCGTTCACGGAGCCGAGCGCCGAAGTAGATATCTCATGCATAGTTTGCGGCGGCAAACCGCGCGAAAAGCGCTGCTCCATGTGCGGCGGCAAGGGCTGGCTTGAGATAATGGGGGCCGGGATGGTCAACCCGAAGGTATTCGAAGCGGTAGGATATGATCCGGAGAAGGTCACGGGTTTTGCTTTCGGCATGGGAGTCGAACGGATAGCTATTTTGAAATATGGCGTGACCGATATAAGGTTCTTCTTCGAAAACGATGTCCGGTTCCTGAGGCAATTTTAATGAGAATTTCATATAATTGGCTAAAAGAATATGTGAATGTGAGGCTTCAGCCGGACAGGCTCGCCCAGGCGCTGACGATGGCGGGGTTAAGCGTAGAGTCCGTTAAAGCCCTTGGGAGCGACCATATCTTTGAGCTGGAGATAACCGCGAATAGGCCGGACTGGCTTTCCGTGATAGGCGTGGCGCGCGAAGTAGCGGCTCTAACCGGCGGAAAGCTTAATATCCCGTCTATCCCAAAGGTGAAGGTCAAAGCATCCGGCGGCCGGGGCGCAAAGATAAGGGTTGAAGAGAGGGGCCTATGCCCGCGATATACGGCCAGAATTATAAAAAATGTAAAGGTCGGCGAGTCTCCTCAATGGCTTAAAGTCCGCATCGAGGCGATGGGCCTCAGGAGCGTTAATAATATAGTCGATATTACGAACTTTTGCCTCTTCGAGACCGGCGAGCCGATGCATGCGTTCGATCTCGATAAAATTACAGGTTCCGAGGTTATAATCAGGAAAGCCCTTCAGGGCGAAAAGATAATTTTAATAGACGGAGCGGAGAAGACGCTCGATAAGTCGATGCTGGTGATAGCGGACAGCAAGTCGCCGATAGCCATAGCGGGTGTTATGGGCGCGTTGAATACCGAAGTCACCGGCTCCACGAAAAATATATTGCTTGAGGCGGCATATTTCGATCAGGTATCGGTAAGAAGGACTTCAAGAAAGCTTGCCATCGCGACCGAGTCCAGCTACCGTTTCGAGCGCAGGGTAGATATTGAAAATATAGTCTATTCGTCCAATAGGGCACTCGAGCTTATTATGAAACTTGCCGGCGGCGAAGCTGGAGCGTTTATAGATATAGGCGCCAGGGAGGCGAAGAAGAATATAATAGATATCAGGCCCGGCAGAGTGAACAAGCTCCTCGGGACCGATATATCAGCAGGACTTATTAAGAAGACGGCCCTTGCTTTGGGGATGGACGTTAAATCCTCGTCCGGAAAAAAGCTGAAACTCGAGGCCCCTAATTTCAGGAGCGATCTTAGGACGGAAGTCGACGTTATAGAGGAGATCGCGAGGATCTATGGATATGACAAAATACCTGTGACGCTGCCCAAGATAGTCGAGCAGCCGATGCGGATGGATCAGGATATGGTAGTGCGGAACAGAGTAAGAGAATGCCTGGCCGCTCTCGGTGCCGACGAGATCATGACCTATAGCCTGTTAAACAAGAAGGCCATAATATCCTCCGGCGTCCGGACCGATTCGCTGGTAAGCATTTCCAATCCGCTTACGACCGAACAGGAAGCCATGAGACCGAGCCTCATTCCCGGCATGCTTAACGCTGTCATGTGGAACATCAATAGAAAGACAAAAGATTTAAAATTATTCGAGATCGGCAACGTATATTTTAAAAAAGACGAAAAATTCGGCGAGAAAAAAAATCTCGCGATCGCGATCACCGGGCAAAGTTTTACGGGCTGGGTGGTAAAACCGGTCCAGGCGGACTTTTTCGAACTGAAAGGGATCGTAGAGACGCTCTATTCGGAACTCGGGATAGAGGCGGTGGAGTTTTCAAGAGTGTTAAATAACGGCTTTTCACGGTCGGAATGCGCTCAAATCCACATTGCCGGAGAGGCGGTCGGCGTAATGGGCCTGATCTCTCAGAAGGTGCTTCATGAATTTGATATAAAAGATAAAGTCTATCTGCTCGAGGTCGATCTGGATGCCATATTAAAACATGTGAGAATGGAAAAACGCTTCGCGGAGCTATCAAAATATCCATCCGTCTACAGGGACATATCGATAGTGGTAGCGAGGGAAATATTGAATTCAGAGATTATGTCGGTGATGAAAGCCGCCGGCGCTGTCGTTCTGAAAGATGCCAGGCTAATAGACAGATATGAAGGCAAACAAGTCCCCGAAGGAAAGCAGAGCCTTACATACAGGCTTGAATATTGTGACCCGGCCAAAACTCTCGAAGAAAAAGAGATACTGAACGTTCACGGCAGGATGCTGGGCGAGCTTGAAGCGAAATTTGGCGCGAAACTCAGGTAATAAAAATCCCCGCAATCGGCGTTGAGATATGAATTATCTTGATCCTGTTTATAACAGGTGGGTGCCCTCGCGCATACGCCGAGGCGTACACTTAGTTAGGCTCCCTTATTTAATGCTAAAGGTTCAAGATTATTCGATCGAAATCGCGTCCGATCGCAGGGATTCTTTTGTTCGATTAAAGTATATCACAAAATTCTGTAAAAGCAAACTCAATGGATCTATTCGAAAATACTAAACCTAAAGATAAGAGTCATGAGCCGCTTGCCTCGCGGTTGAGGCCGAGGACGCTCGATGATTTTGTCGGGCAAGAATCGATACTCGGCAAAGGTAAATTGCTCCGCCGCCTTATCGAAACGGACAAGATATCATCGTTGATATTATACGGGCCGCCCGGTTGTGGCAAGACGACGCTTGCGCTTATTATCAGCGAAAAGACCAAATCGCATTTCGAACGCATTAACGCGGCTTCAAATAACGTTGCCGACATGCGCCGGATCATAGACAACGCGAAGAAGAGAGAGGCGCTCGGCCAGGGGCGGACCATCCTTCTGATCGACGAGATACATCGTTTCAATAAGGCTCAGCAGGATGTCCTGATGCCGGATGTCGAAGCGGGCAATCCCGTCCTTATCGGCACCACCACCCACAATCCATTCTTCTATGTTAACAGCGCGCTTCTTTCACGCTCACAGGTATTTGAATTCAAAAAATTACAGGACACTGACGTTATCAATATAATAAAACGTGCGCTCAAGGACACGGGGATGGGTCTCGGCAAGATACCCGTCGAGATGGATGACGATGCGTTCAAGCATCTGGCCAAGACTTCCGAAGGGGACGCCAGGCGCGCGCTTGGGGCTCTGGAGGTTGGCGCGCTCTCCACTCCGGCGGGGAAATCGAAGACGATACATTTCACGCTTAAAGTGGCGGAGGAGTCGATACAGAAAAAGGCGGTCGTTTACGATAAGGATGAAGACGGGCATTATGACACCATCTCCGCGTTCATTAAATCGATGCGCGGCTCCGATCCCGATGCCGTGCTCTACTGGCTCGCGAAGATGATCTATGCAGGTGAGGACCCGAGATTTATCGCCCGCCGCATTGTGATATGCGCGGCGGAGGACGTAGGCAACGCGGATCCGCAGGCGCTTATATTAGCGAACGCGGCGCTGCAGATATCCGAGTTCGTCGGGATGCCCGAAGCGAGGATACCTCTGGCACAAGCCGCGGTATACGTCGCATGCGCGCCAAAGTCCAACGCGGCGTATATGGGCATAGAGACGGCGCTCAAAGATGTCGAAGAGGGCAAGGTGCTCGAAGTACCGGACCACCTGAAAGACGCGTCACTAGATGGAGAGGCGTTCGGCCACGGCAAGGGCTACAAATACGCCCATGACTTTAAGGACCATCACGTGAAACAGGAGTACAAGCCCTCAGATAAGAAATATTATATCCCGACGACGATGGGTTATGAAGCCAAGATCAAGGAGTGGCTGGAAAAGCTGAAGGGAAATGAATAAGAAAGCTATTGCGCTATTGTCGGGAGGGCTGGACAGTATACTGGCGGCGAAGCTCATGGTGGAGCTCAGCGTCGAAGTCATATGCGTCAGCTACTTTATTGAATTTGCCATGTGCGGAGGAGGACCCATCGCCGCGGTGAAGGCGGCCGAGATGCTCGGCATCCCGCTTAAAGTATTCGACGTAACGGACGAGTATCTCGAGATATTCAAGAAACCCGAGCATGGCTATGGTGCGAATATAAATCCGTGCATCGACTGTAAAATATTTATGCTTAAAAAGGCGAAAGAATATATGCCCAGCGTTGGCGCGTCGTTTCTTGTAACAGGCGAGGTCCTGGGCCAGCGGCCGATGTCTCAGAGAAGAGACGCTCTGAATATTATCGAGAAGAACGCCGGGGTCCGCGGTATATTACTCAGGCCGCTCAGCGCCAAGCTTCTTCCGCCGACACTTCCCGAGCAGGAAGGCATCATCGATAGGGAGAGGCTTTTCGATATCCGCGGGCGCAGCAGAAAACCGCAATTCGCGCTGGCGGCAAAATTCGGGATCAAAGAGTATCCGAATCCCTCCGGCGGCTGTCTTCTCACCGATCCCGGATTTACAAAGCGCGTCAGGGATCTTATAGCTCATGAAGGGTTGACTGTGGATGGATTAAGGCTTCTTAAGATAGGCCGGCATTTCCGTCTTGGTGAAGCTACAAAACTCATAATAGGCAGAAACGATAAAGAAAATAACGAGTTGGGCGGCCTTATAAAAAAAGATGACATATGTTTCAGGATGAAAGACCATGAAGGGCCATTCTCGATCCTCAAGGGGCCATCCAGCGAAGAGATGATAAAGCGTTCAGCCGGGATAGTTTCCCAGCACACTAAGTATCGAGACGAAAAGGCCCTTAATGTCCTCTGCTGGCATCAGGGATCAAAAGATATACAAATCCTCACAGTTAAAGCCTCCCCAATTGAAGAGATCGAAAAAATAAGAATATAAAAATTTGTTGACACTAATACGCGATGTGCTATCATAGTAATGAACATACGTTCATAAAGGGGAATTGACTTGAGGCCAAAAAAGACCAGATGGATCAAATGCGCACCGCAGGAAAGATGTTTTAAGCCGTTATGCAAGCCGTTGAGTAAATTAAGAAATGTTTATTTGACGCTTGACGAGTTTGAGGCAATACGCCTCTCATCTCTCGAAGGAATGCATCAGATAGACGCTGCAAAAAGGCTTAAGATATCGAGGCCGACATTTTCAAGAATAGAGGCATCCGCACATAAAAAGATTGCTGATGCTTTAGTCAATATTAAAGCCATCAGAATCGAGGGCGGATGCTGCAAAGTAATAAAGGGGAGAACAGGGTGAAGGACATAAAAAAGCTTTACTGGATTGCCGGCATATTCATTATTATGTATTTCTTGCCTCTGGGTAATACCAGGGTATCTAATGCTATCTTTGAAGCATTTAAGCTTCTCCAGTGGTATATCATTAACCATACATTGGCTTGTGTTGTGCCGGCCATGTTCATTGCGGGCGCGATATCGACGTTCCTGTCACAGGCCTCCGTAATGCGGTATCTGGGGCCCGATGCGAATCGTCCGCTGGCTTATACGGTAGCGTCTGTTTCTGGAGTTGTTCTCGCCGTTTGTTCGTGCAGCGTACTTCCTATGTTTGCCGGTATCTATACTATGGGTGCGGGGCTCGGGCCCGCGAGCGCCTTCCTATATTCAGGCCCGGCCATAAACATCATGGCGATATTTCTTTCAGCGCGTGTTCTAGGGTTTGATATCGGGCTTGCCCGAGCGATAGGCGCAATCGGCTTTGCCTTTATTATAGGCCTTTCCATGGCATTTATATTCAGGAAGTCGGAACACGTTCGTAACAAAGCGGCTATTGCTATGCCGAGCGCGCCGAAACCCGCAAGATCGCTCTGGAAGACCGGACTATACTTTCTCTGCATGATAATGTTCCTCGTCTTCAGCGACTGGTACAATACAAACGAAGTTACGATCACGCTGAAGAATGGCGCTGTGATGAAATCAAGTGTTCAGTATTCTACGCAGGACTTTATCGAGGTTAAGCCTTATGCGCCGGATGGAAAGATGGCCGTCGATAGCATACGCATCAACCGGTCAGATATCGCACAAACGAAAGCCGAGGATAATTTCGTTATGAGGGTCAATGCCATAAAGTGGTATCTGGCGGCGCTTATGCTGCTGGCCATACTTATTATGCTCAAGAAATGGTTTACTCGCGCAGAGATCAAGGAGTGGATGACAGCGACATGGGATTTTGGAATGATGATCATTCCGCTCCTCTTCGGAGGTGTCTTCGTAACGGGATTCATCGGCGGCATCCTTCCGGAGAAGGGCGTTGCGACTTTTGTGGGGGGCAATGGATTCTTATCGAACCTTGCCGCATCCACTATAGGCGCGCTATGGTACTTTGCGACGCTGACCGAAATACCGATTACGCAAATGTTAATGCGCCTGGGAATGGGTAAGGGCCCGGCGCTTGCGCTGCTTCTGGCGGGCCCGGCATTGTCGCTACCGAGTATTTTGGTTATAAACAAAATTATCGGGTGGCGCAAGACTTTCGTTTTTTGCGCGCTCACAATCGGATTTTCAACCATAGTTGGATATATTTTCGGGCTGATGATACATTAAGATATAGGAGAAAACATGAAAAGAAAAGCTGAAGAGATCAAGAAGATTGTCAAGGATGGTTACGCGAAAGCATTGTCACGAAGCATATCTTGTTGCCCTGCGAGTTCTTGTTGCTGCGGAACAGACCAAGCAAAAGAGATCAGTAGAAAGGTCGGTTATAGTGATTCTGAAATGAGTGCTGTTCCGGAAGGGGCGAATCTGGGTTTTGGCTGCGGTAACCCAGTCGCCATAGCGACCTTAAAAGAAGGCGAAACGGTACTTGATTTAGGCGCCGGCGCCGGGTTTGACGCATTCCTGGCAGCGGCCAAAGTCGGTAAAAGCGGAAAAGTAATAGGCATAGATATGACGCCCGAAATGGTTGAGCGCGCCAAAGAAAATGCCCGAAAAGGTAATTATGTAAATGTGGAATTTAGATTAGGCGATATAGAGAACCTGCCGGTAGAAGACAACTTCGTAGACGTAGTCATATCAAATTGTGTTATTAATCTTTCGCCTGATAAAGAAAAAATATTTAAGGAAGCATTCCGTGTCTTGAAGCGCGGCGGAAGGCTCATAGTATCGGATCTTGTGCTCGTGAAAGACCTGCCATCTGGAATCAAGGGATCGATTGAAGCATATGTCGGTTGTATCGCAGGCGCTGTAAAGAAAGAGGACTACCTTAAGCATATAAAAGAAGCGGGTTTTCAGGATATAAAAGTTATGAGCCAGGATGATTATCTGGTCGAAGCCGGAATCGATATTTCGGCCATAACAAGCGTCAAAATATATGCGCGCAAACCATAAGGTCGTATGAAGGAAAAGAAACTCATCAGTCTCGGCGAGAAAGATCTGCTTAGGGTTGAGCAGATTGTGGTTGACCGGGATGAAGCGGCAGCGCTGACTTTTGTCGAAGAAGTAATAAAGAAAGAAATCGATAGAGATAACGCCTCAAAGATGAGGCGGGAAAGGGGATAATATGAGATTTAAGAAGATATTGGTTCCGATAGACTTCTCGCATTTTTCCAAGAAGGCCTTAGAGGCGGCTATAGAGCTTGCGCAATGTTGCAAAGGAAAGATATATCTTTTACATATTGAAGAAGATATGTTTCACATGAAGCAACTCCATAAAAACCATCCGTCCCTTGAGAAATACTGTGACCGGTTTCATAAGGAGTTTGTAACTGAAAAAAAGGAACATTTGGAGAGATTTAAATCATATATCCCAAAAAAAATATTTGCCGGGGCAATTATTAAGGAAGGGCATCCTTTTGTGGAGATTGTGAAGTTTGCGAAAGATAAGAGCATGGATTTGATCGTAATCTCCAGCCATGGCAGGAGCGAATTGAGACACATGTTTTTAGGCTCCACCGCTGACAAGGTTTCCCGGAAAGCCGAATGCGCCGTCCTGATCGTGAAGCATAAGAAGTGCAGATTTTTACCGTTATAAGCGAGGGAGATAATATATGAAGATAGAGATATTGGGCATGGGTTGCCCGAAATGTAAAAAATTATATGAGAACGCGCAGGCCGCGGTGAAAGAATCGGGCGTTAATGCGGAGATAGTCAAAGTCGAGGACATACAGAAAATCATGGATTACGGCCTTATGTCAACGCCTGCGATTGTTATAAATGGGGAAGTTAAAACCGCGGGCAGGGTCCCCGCGCCGGATGAGATAAAGAAATGGCTTTCTACAAAGTAAGAGAGCGTTAATATGGCAAAAAACTGGTATCCGATAATTGCTTATGAAAAATGCACCGGATGCATGCAGTGTTATAATTTCTGCCCTCACGGGGTATTCGAAATAGGCCCGGATGGAAAACCGAAAGTAGCGCATCCTGAAAACTGCGTCGAATTGTGCAAGGGATGCGGCAAAATATGCGATCAGAAAACGATAACTTTTTTCGGCGATAAAAAAGGAGGCAAATAGAATGGCTAAAAAAGGCTTAATTCTTTGTGTCTGTCAGGGCACCTGCCCGTCATTTAAAAAAATGGATACCATAGAAGTTTTAAACGCTGTCCGCAGGGAAAAACTCGTGGACTTTGTTTCTTTACACCCCCAGCTCTGTGCGGATGACGGGGACCAATATCTTAAGATTTTACTGGATAACAAGGATATAGATAAGCTATATGTCGCGGCTTGCGATCCATTGATGCAGCAGAAGATGTTCCGCGATGCATTTGAGGCGGTTGGCTTTGATAAGGCCAAGCATATCGCCTTTGATATAAGGAATAAGACCACCGAAGAAGCGGTAGCGGCCATAAAGGAAGTGATAAAAAATAATCCATAACCAAGAGGAGATTGGATGCGTAAAATTTTCACATTATTGCTTGTTTTAGCGATTTTTCTTTGCAGTAATTCCGCCTTCCCGCAAGGTTCCGGCAACGAGCCGGCTAATCGTGTTATTGCCTATTATTTTCACACGAATTTTCGCTGCGCCAATTGTTACAACATGGAAAAGTGGACAAAAGAAGCCCTCGACGAATATTTTAAAGATGACGAGAAGAATGGCACGCTGAATCTTCAGGTGGTAAATCTGGATGTTAAAGGTAATGAGCATTTCGCGGCCGAGTATCAGCTATTCACCAAGTCCGTCGTGCTGTCGTTAATCAAGGACGGAAAAGAGGCAAAGTCCGCAAATCTTACGAAGGTATGGGATTATCTGGGGGACGGCAAAAAATTCAAAGCTTATATTAAAGACGAAGTCTCAAAATATTTAAAGGAATTATAATGCCCGATATCCTTACAGGATATATTACCGCGCTGTGGCTGGGCATACTTACCTCCATCAGTCCCTGTCCGCTAGCCACCAATATAGCGGCCATATCATTTTTAGCTAAAAAGGTAACCCATCCGTTTTTTGTTTTACTATCCGGTATCGCTTATACCGTGGGGAGGATGGTCACTTACGCGATACTTGGATTTATTCTTATAAACTCTATTCTAAGCATTCCTCAAGTAGCGCAATTCCTGCAGAAGTATATGGTAAAAGCGTTGGGGCCTATCCTGATCGTCACGGGATTAATTTTATTAGACGTGATCAAGATAAATTTTCCGGGATTATCGCTTTCCCAGAAACATCATAATAAGCTTGTCGAAGCCGGTGTTCCCGGGGCATTCCTATTGGGAGCGATATTTGCTCTGGCCTTTTGCCCCGTGTCGGCGGCGCTTTTCTTCGGCAGCCTAATACCGCTTGCGCTTCAATCTAAATTCGGGGCAGCCCTGCCATTCATTTACGGGATAGGAACGGGTCTGCCGGTGCTAGCGCTTGCTATCGCGATTGCCGCAGGCGTTACCTCATTGAGCCGTTGGTTCCATGGCCTGACGAGGTTAGAATATTACATGCGAATAATCACTGGCGCGATATTCATTTTAGTGGGAATATATTATACCGGCATTTATATATTAAAGCTTTTCTGAGGTTTGCTTGGAAATAGAAAAAGACAAAGATTACGAGATTATAATTTTTCCTAATCAGGGTGAAGGTCTAAAGGCGCAGAGAATCTTGGTTGGCAGATCCATAGATTTTAAGCATATTTCTACCTTGGCGGTTGTGGTGCCTGAACTCGAGCGCCAGAAAATCTGCCGGACGCTTATCGACGAAGGGGCCTCTATAAGCGGTTATTATAATTTCCTACACCGGGACTACGAAGAAGATTTTTTTAAAAAGGCGCGGAACTATAAAGCGCCGGATACAGATGGTGAATTTTTAAAGAGCATCACCCTGTGTTATGTCTCGCCATGTATGGCCGATGAGAAAAAGATACGGCTAATTGCGTATTTTGATAGAGATATATCAGGGCTTTTACCTTATATTAACGCGGTAATGAAAGGGGCCTCATACAATAAAAATGCTTCTACGCTGACCTATGCCAAAGAACGCCGTCTTATCAACCTATATAACATTAAAGTAACCATTGCCAAGGCGGATGACATTATCAATGCATGGATGGTGTTGGATGAGGTTAAGAGGCTCATCAATGATATACATAGCCGTAGGGATAGTATAAAACCGAACTACGAAGAGAAGATTAAGGTAACCGCTCTTCAGATTTACGGCTGGCTTCCCAAAACAAATTGTAGGGTTTGTAGTGAGGCAACTTGTCTTGCATTTGCAGTCAAATTGCTCCTGGGAGAGCAGAGGCTAAGCAACTGTAAGCTTTTATTTACTGACACAAAATTTGCTGAAAACAAAAATATCATGCAAGAAATGATAGCAGCACTGGGTGTTTAATCATATTGAATGGGGAGGATTGCAATGCCGGAAAGAGACATAAAGAAATTATCGCTATCGGACAGGTTTCTTACCCCGCTTATATTTCTGGCGATGGCCGCCGGCGTCGTTTCCGGATTTCTCTACCCGCAGGTAGTAAATTTTTGGAATAGGTTTCAGGTGGGCACTACCAATATTCCCATCGCGATAGGCCTTATATTGATGATGTATCCGCCGCTGGCAAAGGTCAAATATGAAGAGATGGGGAGAGTCTTTAAGAATGCCAAGATCCTTATTCTCTCACTCGTTCAAAACTGGATCATCGGCCCAATCCTTATGTTCATACTGGCGGTGGTATTCCTGAGAGCCTACCCGGAATATATGGTGGGGCTAATCATGATAGGACTTGCCCGCTGTATCGCGATGGTGATCGTCTGGAATGAACTCGCCGGGGGCGATACAGAATATTGCGCGGGGCTCGTCGCTTTTAACTCCTTATTCCAGGTGGTGTTATATTCGGCGTATGCCTGGCTGTTTATTACAGTGCTCCCGCCATATTTCGGGTTAAAGGGCGTCGCGGTAAACGTCAGCATTGCCCAGATCGCGAAGAGCGTCTTTATCTATCTGGGTATTCCGTTTATTGCGGGGATGTTAACCCGGCTGGTCCTTATAAAATTAAAGAGTAAAGAATGGTACGAAGGTAAATTTATTCCGAAAATAAGCCCGATAACCTTAGCGGCTCTCTTATTCACCATAGTGGTAATGTTCTCTCTTAAGGGCGAGTATATAATAAAGATTCCGCTCGATGTGATCAGGATAGCCCTCCCGCTCCTCATCTATTTTGTGCTGATGTTTCTGGTGTCTTTTTATATGGGCAGGAGATTTAAGGCCGGTTATGCCAAGACCGCTACACTGGCATTCACCGCTGCGAGCAACAACTTCGAGCTGGCGATAGCGGTATCAGTCGCGGTCTTTGGTATCAATTCAGGCCCGGCATTTGCCGCGGTGATCGGCCCTCTGGTGGAGGTGCCGGTATTGATCAGCCTGGTGAACGCGGCGCGCTATTTCAAAAATAAATATTTTTAATTACGCCGATATCAACGATGCCGCGACCTTATTATAATCAGGCAGATCATACTGCTCGATAGGCCTGTATGCCAGACATCCTCTAATAAGGTATCTGACATCATCATTAACGATAATGGCCTTTATGTAATCATCTACCGTAACTCCTTCCGGCAAAGTAAAATGAGATTTCAGATAGAACCTTAATAGGCTGTAAATAGAAGAGTCCGCGGATGTGTTCTTATCGATATGCCGTAAAAGCAGCATCATCGCATAAGTATCGACCTGGAATTTTTTCCTGTAAGCAGGGTCAGCGTCAGGGGCATGTTGAGCTTTTACAAGATCTGCGGTATTAACTCCCATAAATCTTATTCCGGCATCTGTTAACCTTTTAAGCTCCTCGTCCGGCAAATCATTCGGAATAAGAGCTATTGTTTTAGCCCCTCTATTGCCGGCTTTTCCCAATATATTATTAACAAGCTGCTTATGAGATGTGCCGCTTATTTTATCAAGGTCAAACCTGTCCCCATACATTAGCCTATGTTTTTCTAACTCTCCTGAGGCGAAGAACTCTGAGGTAACGAGCAGGTTATACCGTTCGCTGGGCGGCGCAACTTCCACGCCGGCTATCTTGGCGAGTGAATCCATTGCAGCGATTTCCTTTATAATAGCATCAACTGCAACATCAGGTGCTGCTTTTACGGCCGAAGAGTTTTGAGGTTTGACCATCTCTTTCGCCTGAGCAAGCAATACAGAAGGCAGTGCCATAACAACATTGACCTGCTTGAGGTCGAGGCTGGAGAGCTTTGCGTTAAACTCTTCCAGCGAATCTCTCTGCTTTTGAGCTGTTGCCTTCCAATTGGCCGCTACGATAGGAGTCCTGCCTTCTTTAGGGCCTGACTTATTAACAGTCTGGCTTATACTGGCAAAACTTTCTATTCTAAGGCTCGCTCCGCCTATCAGGAAACCATCGATGTCAGGCTGACTGAAGAGTCCCTCAGCGCTTTCCGGTGTAACCGATCCGCCATACATGATCCTCATCTTCTTTGCAAACTCTTC